>CAXUEN010000409.1:0-2545 GCA_964249945.1 uncultured Caulobacteraceae bacterium
GCCATGACCAGCGCCGACGCCAACCTCTCTCCCGGCGACGCCCAGGTGACGAAGGCGGCCGATGGCCACTACTGGGCGGACGCCCAGGTGAACGGCCGCACCATCCGCTTCCTGGTCGACACGGGCGCCAGCTTTGTCGCCCTCACCCGCAGCGACGCCGAGCAGCTCGGCCTTAACCCCTCGTCGCTGGTCTATGACGCCCCCGTGGCCACCGCCAACGGCGCCACCCGCGCCGCGCGGGTCCAGCTCGACTACGTGGCGGTCTCCGGCGCACGGGTGGAGCAGGTGCCGGCCATGGTCATCGCCGACGGCCTGTCCACCTCCTTGCTCGGCATGAGCTACCTGAACCGCCTGTCTCGCTTCGAGGCCACGCCCACGAGCCTGATCCTGCGGCCGTAGTGGTCGGTCAGGCCGCCAGCTCCGCGGTCCCGACCACCGACTCGAGGGCTGCGTCCAGCACCTCCAGACCGCCGCCCTTCACCGAGCCTGTGGTCAGCACCCGCCGCCAAGTGCGCGCCCCCGCCTGGCCGGCGAACAGGCCGAGCATGTGGCGGGTCATGGCGTTGAGGGGGACACCGCGGCTGAGCTGCTCAGCCATGTACGGGCGGTAGGCCTCCACCGCCCACAGCGAGGTCATCTCCGCGCCCTCCCCGAACACCTGCCGGTCCACCTGGCCGAGGAGCTCGGGCGTGTGATAGGCCGCCCGGCCCAGCATCACCCCGTCGACGTGCTGCAGGTGACCGAGGGCGGCGTCGAGGTTCGGCACGCCGCCGTTCAGCACGATCTCCAGCGCCGGCCGCTCGGCCTTCAGCCGGTACACCAGGGCGTAGTCAAGCGGCGGCACGTCCCGGTTGGCTTTGGGGCTGAGCCCCTTCAGCCAAGCCTTGCGGGCGTGGACCGCCACGTGGCGCACGCCCGCGCCTGCGCAGGCGTCCACCAGGGCGAACAGGCTCTCCTCGGGGTCCTGGTCGTCCACGCCGATGCGGCACTTCAGCGTCACGGGCACGCGGACTGCGGTGGCCATGGCGGCCATGCACTCGGCCACCAGCTCCGGCTCGCGCATCAGACAGGCGCCGAAGCGGCCGCTCTGCACCCGGTCCGAAGGGCAGCCGACGTTGAGGTTCACCTCGTCATAGCCGAAGTCCTCCCCGATCCGCGCCGCTTCCGCCAGCGCCGCGGGCTCGGAGCCGCCGAGCTGCAGGGCCACCGGATGCTCCGCCGCGCTGAAGCTCAGCAGCCGCTCGCGGTCGCCGTGCGCCACGGCCCGGGCGGTGACCATCTCGGTGTAGAGCCGCGTGCGCCGGCTCAGCGTGCGGTGCAGGACGCGGCAGTGCCGGTCTGTCCAGTCCATCATCGGAGCGACAGCGAAGATTTTTTCCTTCAAAAACAATGCTTCCTGGTTTAACTTCAACGAACTTAGGGTGAACGTTCACACCCGTTCACACGCTGGAATACCCCATAATACGCCACACTGCGAAGCGGCAGTGTGCACGGAGGGTGAACGCTATGGCGACCATTCGACGGCTGAACTCTGGAAGTTGGCAAGCCCAGGTCCGGCGCAAGGGCGTGGCGCTCAGCCGATGCTGCCATCTCCGCCGCGATGCCGAGGTGTGGGCGCGCGAGACAGAGAGCCGGATCGACCGCGGCGAGACGCCCAGCAAGCGCTCCAAAGGCTCTCCGACCACCTTCGGCCACCTCATCGATCTCCACATCGAGGACATGAAGGAGGTTGGCAAAGCCCCGCGGCGCTCCAAGGCGGCGGTGCTGAACACTCTGAAGGCCGACCTCGGCCGTGTGAAGCTCAAGGACCTCACGCGCGAGCGGCTGATCGAGTTCGGCCGGGAGCGCGCCAAGGCCGGCGCAGGCCCCGCGACCTTGTCCGTCGACCTAAGCTACATGCGAACCCTCATCGTCCACGCCGCCGCCGTCCACGGCGTCGACGTCTCGGTCGAGCCGGTCACTCTGGCCCGCGCCGCGCTGAAGCGCCTCGGCCTCGTCGGCAAGGGCCGCGAGCGCGACCGGCGGCCGACCGCCGACGAACTCGCCCGCATCTGCGCCGACGCCGAGGAGAACCCTCTGCAGGTCATCCCCCTGGCGCGGCTCATCCGCTTCGCCGTCGCGACGGCCATGCGCCAGGAGGAGATTTGCGAGGTGCTGTGGTCCGACCTGGACCGCGAGGCCCGAACCCTCCTCGTCCGCAACCGCAAGGACCCGCGCCACAAGGTCGGCAACAACCAGCGCGTCCCGCTCCTGAAGATCAGCGGCTTCGACGCTCTGGCCCTCCTGGACGAGCAGCGCGCGGCGACCACCAGCCGCGGCCGCATCTTCCCCTACAATCCGAAGTCAGTCGGGACGGCGTTCCGGCGCATCTGCCGCCGCCTGAAGATCAACGACCTGCACTTCCACGATCTGCGCCACGAGGGCACGAGCCGCCTTTTCGAAGGCGGCCTCGACATACCGCAGGCCGCGCTCGTCACCGGGCACAAAGACTGGAAGATGCTGAAGCGCTACACGCATATTCAGCCGTCCACCCTGCACAAGCGGC
>CAXUEN010000410.1:0-1334 GCA_964249945.1 uncultured Caulobacteraceae bacterium
GCGCCAGCGCCTCCCACCGCCGCGAGAGCGCGTGGTCCACCAGGCTTTCGGCCGCCGTCCTCGACATGGTCTGCCCGCCCTGCTCAGAGCGGAACGTATACAATCGGCTTTGGCCTCGCTAGACGTCGCCCAGGCCGCAACCGATCTTGGAACTTCGTCCGATGAGCCTCCAGCCTGCCGATGGGCGCCGCTTCGACGTCGACGCCCCCGTGCTGATCGTAGGCGGCGGCGCCTGCGGCCTGACGGCCGCGCTGGCGGCCCGGGATGCGGGCGCCGACGTTCTGGTGGTCGAAGCCGGTCCGACCTGCGGGGGCAGCAGCGCCATGTCGCTCGGGGCGCTCTGCGCCGCGGGCACGCGCGAGCAGCGCCGCCACGGGGTGGAGGACGACGCCGAAACCTTCGTGCGGGACATCCTCGCCAAGACCCGCGGCCAGGCCGATGCCCGGCTCGCCCGACGGGTGGCGGCCGAGTCGGGTCCGGCCCTGGACTGGCTGGCGGAGGCCCACGAGGCGCCGTTCCTGTTCGATCCGGGCTGGCGGCCGGCCTTCGGCCACACCCGAGCGCGCCTGCACGCCGTGCCCGAGCGCACCGGCGCCGACATGATGTCGCGTCTGGTGGGTGCGTGCGTCCGGGCCGAGGTCGATATCCTGAACGACGCCGAGGTGGTGGATCTGTTCGCCGACGAAGGTGGCCGGGTGACCGGCGTCCGACTGCGCCGGCCCGACGGCGGAGTCGAGGAGATCGGTTGCCGGACGCTGGTGCTGGCCACCTGCGGCTTCGGCGGCAATGCGCAGATGATCTCCCGCTACATCCCCGGCATGAGCCAGGCCCGCTACTTTGGCTGGGAGTCCAACAAGGGCGACGGGCTCGTCTGGGGCGAGGCGCTGGGCGGCGTCCTAGCCGACATGGACGCCTACCAGGGGCTGGGGCTGCTGGCCGACCCGCAAGGGGTGGATGTCAACCCCAAGCTGCTGATCGAGGGGGGCGTCCAGGTCAACGCCCAGGGCGAGCGGTTCAGCGACGAGCTAGACGACGTGTCGGGCCAGGGCGCGCGCGTCATAGCTCAACCCGGCGGCTACAGCTGGGTGGTCTATGACGAGCGCATCCATCAAGCCTGCGCCGAGCTGCCCCAGTACCGCGTCCTCATGGAGCTGAACGCCCGGCGGAGCGCGGCGTCGCTGGAAGGCCTGGCGCAGGCGATGGCCGTCCCGCCGGACGCGCTGGCGGCGACCCTCGCGGCCGTGGCCGACGCCATCGGGCGCGGCGGCCCGGACGGTTTCGGCCGGCGTTTCGACCGCGCGGTCCTGCAACCGCCCTACCACGCGCTGAAAGTG
>CAXUEN010000410.1:1344-2542 GCA_964249945.1 uncultured Caulobacteraceae bacterium
CCGGCGCCCTGTTCCATACCCAGGGCGGACTGGTGGTGGACGACGAGGCCCGGGTCGTGCGTCCGGACGACACGCCCCTGGCGAACGTCTTCGCCGGCGGCGGGGCCGCCCGCGGGATCAGCGGGCGAGGGCCGTCCGGCTATCTGCCTGGGGCGGGGCTGTGCAGCGCCATCACGCTGGGCCGGATCGCCGGGGGCTTCGCGGCGGGACAGGCCCTTCGCGACTTGGCGCTGCGCAGCGCCCGGCTCAGCTGATCGGCAGGCCCGACGGGCGGTTGGGCAGCAGCAGCGCAGCGCCCGCTCCGAGAGCCAGGGCCGGCGCGACCTCCAGGCTGAGCCCAAGCCGCCAGCCCAGCGCGCCGACGACCAGCGGAGTCAGCAGCGGGAACACCGCGAAGCCGAGGGTGAGGGGCGCCGAGGCGCAGACTCCGAGCGCCGTCGCCCTGAGGCCGTGGTCGAACAGTTCCGCCGCCAGCACCGACAGCACCGCCATGGAGCCGTAGAACAGGGTCGCCATCACGGCGAACCAGACGAAGTCGCTCTGGTGCGACCCGGAGGCCCAGAGCAGGCCGAGCAGCGCGAGCGCGCCCCCGATCGTCCAGATGACGAACACCGTGCGCCGCCGCAGGAGATACTCGCCCGCCAGGGCCGCGCCGAGATAGCCGATGACCGCGATGCCGTTGGACAGGCCCACCAGCCCCGCGGCGTCGGCGGGGGAATAGCCCCGCACCTGGGTGAAGTAGGTGGGGAAGAAGAAGGCTGAACCGGCATAGGCGCCGCCGGCCAGGAAGAAGGTGGCCATGCAGGCAAGGCTGCGTCCCCGGAGATCGGTCTGGAACAGGCGGCCCACGCCGGGAGCCTTGGACCTGACCGCCCCCGTGGTCTGAGCGGGCGGCCGTGCGACCCTGCCGCCGTCCAGCCGCTTCACAAACACTCCGAGCAGGAGCGCCACGGGAATAACACCGAAGGCGGCGAGGCAGGCCGCCCGCCAGCCGTAGCTCCGCAGCAAGGGCGCCGCGATCAGTGAGGCCGCCAGCCAGCCCAGGGGATAGCCGCACTGCAAGATCCCCATGCTGACGCCCCGGAGCCGGTCCGGCGCGTTCTCCACCGTCAGGGCGTTGGTGATCGGCGAGAGGCCGCCGCTCATCCCGAAGCCGAGCGCCCTGGCCGTGGTAAGGGCGAGGACCCCGCCCGCAAAC
>CAXUEN010000411.1:0-2535 GCA_964249945.1 uncultured Caulobacteraceae bacterium
CGCGTGATCCAAATAAAACCACCGCGGAGACATCGAGGGCGTGAACGTCGGCTTCGTGGAGGTGCAGGCGCCGGACCGCCTGCGCTACCGGGTGTGGGAGCGCGGGGCCGGGGAGACCAAGGCGTGCGGCACCGGCGCCTGTGCGGCGGTGGTGGCGGCGCACCGGCGCGGGCTGGCGGCGCGGAAGGCCACCGTGGTGCTGGACGGGGGCGAGCTGCGCATAGACTGGCGCGAGGACGAGGGGGCGGACGCCCTCGGCCATGTGCTGATGAGCGGGGCGGTGGCGGTGGAGTTCACGGGCCTGCTGCCTGTCGGCTAGCGGCGGCTCAGTGACCCTCGAAGGCCACCAGCGAGGAGGTCGGCACGCCCTGGCGCCGCAGCCGCTCGGCGCCGCCGAGTTCGGGCAGGTCGATGACGAAGGCGGCCGCCACCACCTCCGCGCCGGCGCCGCGCAACAGCTTCAGCGCCGCGTCGGCGGTGCCGCCGGTGGCGATCAGGTCGTCCACCAGCATGACGCGCTCGCCGTCGACGATGGCGTCCATGTGCATCTCCATGCCGTCGGTCCCGTATTCCAGGGCGTATTCCACCGCCACCGTCCTGTGGGGCAGCTTGCCCTTCTTGCGGAGCGGCACGAAGCCGGCGGAGAGCTGGTGGGCGATGGCGGCGCCGAAGATGAAGCCCCGCGCCTCGATCCCGGCCACCTTCTCGATCCGCTCGCCGGCGAAGGGCTGAACCATCTCCTCGATGGCCTGGCGGAAGGCGTGGGCGTCGGCCAGCAGCGTGGTGATGTCGCGGAACATGATCCCGGGCTTGGGGTGGTCCGGGATGGTGCGGATGGCGTCGCGCAGGTTCATGGCCGTGTCTTCGAGGAGAGGAGGCGCGCCGCCACGGCGTCGAGCTTGGCCATCAGCGCCGGATCGCGGTGCTCGGGCGGGGTGATCAGCGCGGCGTCCAGCACGGTGTCGATGGGGGAGGGCTTGCGCGGTGTCTTCGCCAGCCGCTTGCAGAGTTCCGCCACCGTGGCCTTGGCCCGGTCGGCGTTCTCGTTCATCACGCGCACGATGTCGGCCACCTGGACGTGGTCGTGGTCCTCGTGCCAGCAGTCGTAGTCGGTGACCATGGCCAGGCTGGCGTAGGGCAGCTCGGCCTCCCGCGCCAGCTTGGCCTCGGGCATGTTGGTCATGCCGATGACGTGGCAGCCCCAGTCGCGGTAGAGGTCGCTCTCCGCCCGGGTGGAGAACTGCGGCCCCTCCATGCAGAGATAGGTCCCGCCCTCGCGCACCCTGGCGCCGGCCGCCTCGGCCGCCTCGGCCGCCAGCCTGGACAGGCGGGGGCAGACGGGGTGGGCCATGGAGACATGGGCCACCACGCCCTCCCCGAAGAAGCTCTTCGCCCGGGCGAAGGTGCGGTCGATGTACTGGTCCACCGCCACGAAGTCGCCGGGCGCCAGCTTCTTGCGCAGGCTGCCCACCGCCGAGAGCGAGACGATGTCGGTGCACCCGGCGCGCTTCAGGGCGTCGATGTTGGCGCGATAGTCGATGTGGCTGGGCGAGACCTTGTGGCCGCGGCCGTGGCGGGGCAGGAAGCGGACGGGAACGCCGTGCAGCTCGCCGAACAGCAGCGCGTCGGACGGGGCCCCCCACGGGCTGTCGATAGGCCGCCACGCCCGCTGTTCCAGGCCCGCGATCTCGTAGAGGCCGGAGCCGCCGATGACGCCCAGCACCCAGCCGTGCGGGGAAGCGTCGCTCACTGGGCCGGAGCTCCGCGGAACAGGGTGGCGATGGAGGCGACGGCGTCCTCCCACGCCGGCGTGCCGGGGGTGATCTCCTCCACATGGCCGCCGGGGGGCGAGTGGAAGGCGATCCTGTCACCGGCGGCGCGGGCGGCCGTGACGTAGGCCTGGCCGATGGCGGGAGGCACGGTGGTGTCTTGGGCGCCGTGGATCACCACCTGGGGCACGCCCAGCGGCAGCAGGGCCGAGGGCGAGGTGTCGGCATACACGTCGCGGCGGGCCTTGGACGGCGGCCCGGCCAGCTTCTTCAGCACCTGGGGCCCGCAGGCGGTCTCGGTGTCGGTCTTCAGGTTGGGGATGCCGGCGATATCGACCACGCCGGCCACCGGCTGGGGCGCGGCCCAGTGCAGGGGGCTCCAGGCCGGCAGCTTGTAGCGGGCGGCGGCCCAGAGCGCCAGCTGGCCGCCGGCGGAGTGGCCGACCACCACCACCTTCTTCATGCCGATGTCGTCGTGGGGGGCTTCCAGGGCCAGCCGGTCCATGGCGGCGCCCACGTCGCGGAAGGTGCCCGGATAGCCGCCGCCGGGCTGGTCGACGCTGCGGTATTCGATGTTCCAGACCGCGAAGCCGCGCCTGCGCAAGTCTTCGGCGGCGTAGTTCATGATGGTGCGGTTGGCGATGGAGGCCTGCCAGCACCCGCCGTGGATCATGATCACCGCGGGGTGCTGGCCGGGCGTGGACGGCAGCCACAGGTCGGCGACCTGCTCGGGGGCGTCTCCATAGGCGATGGTGCGGGTGGGCTG
>CAXUEN010000412.1:0-2535 GCA_964249945.1 uncultured Caulobacteraceae bacterium
CGCAGCGCTGGCGACCCTTCTGACCTACCATTTCGGCCAGCGCTTCGACGAAGCGCAGGGGCCGCTTCTGCGAGGTCATGCGGCCGATGAAGCCTATGCAGACGGCCGACGAGGGCACGCCCAGGCGACGTCGGGCCTCCTCGCGGGGCAGATAGTCCGGGCGCTCCATGCCGTTGACGACCAGCGCGATCTTACCGTCGGACGCGCCGAGCCGCCGGGCCTCCCGCGCCTCCTGCTCCGAGGTCGCCACCAGCAGGTCGGTGCGCCGCATCAGCAACCGCTCGGCCGCCTCGTACAGCCGGATGCGGCTGGGGCGCCCGACCCTGTCCAGGGTGGCGAAGGCGTGGGGCGAATAGACGGTCCGCCGGCCGCCGTGAGGCAGCAGGCGGACTAGGGCGCCCGCCTTGGAGCTGTGCCCGTGGACGATGTCGAAGGGGCCGCAGTGGCGCAGCAGGCTCGCCAGACCGCTCGCCGAACTCAGATCGCCCAGGCCCACGGCGCGCCGCATCGAAACGGGGATGACCTCCACCCCGGCGGCCTGGAGCGTATCTTCAAACCAGGGCGCCGCGCGCGCCGGCGAGAAAAAAGACGACGGGGCGACCTCCGCGCCCGTGCAGGGCGCGGGCGAGCACGGCCACATGCCGTCCCACCCCTGCCGAGGCGGCCTCAGTGACCAGTGCGATCTTCACAATCCGGCAGCCTCTTCCCCCGCATCCGGACTAATCCAAATGCATTATCCCAAGTAATCCGGCCCATGCGACGCCGGAACTCCGGCGAATGGTGTCCGGTTGCTCGACAATCCGCCGTTCCTTCCCGTCTTTAACGCTGACAAGATGCCGCATGCTTGCAATGGCCTACTTGTCCAACGTCCAGCTATACCGGTCACCCGTATAGTCGAAAGAGTTCGGCGCACATGAGAGTTGGGGGGCGCCGCGGGCTTGAAGACGCAGGCAAGGTCGCGCTGCGGTTTGGGAAGAAGGCCGGCGGGTCAGGATCTTACCCGACCTTGGCCGGCTGGTGCAGGCGGCGTCTCGAAGGCTGTAGAGGCGTGTCGTGCGGCGCCTAGCATGAGGTGCGGCGGGCGGACTGGATTGAGCCTGTCCAGCACTCCAGACGCGCTCGCGCGACGATGAAGCTGCTCTTCTGCTTCGAGCAGGATCACTTCGACGCCCACATCCAGAGCGGTCGGCCCTATCAGCTGCGCCAGGCTCTGGTCAGGGCCGGCCACACCCTGGTGGACGCGCCCAGTCTGTTCCCGCCGCGGCTCGATCTCTATCGCGTCCGGGAGCTGGCCTGGCGGCTCGCGGGCAAGGTGGAGCGCGGCGACCGTGGCCCGCGCCGGCTCGGCCGCGTCGCCCGCCGGCTGGAGCGGCTCTACGCCCGCTCCGGGTGCCAGGCCGTGGTGTGCCCGAGCACGCTGCCGGTGGCCTACATGTCGCCTCGCATCCCGACCTACCTGGTGGTGGACGCCGTCTTCGACTTCAGCCGCGCCCGGTACGACAGCTTCGCCAACCTGACGCGGCGCTACGCCCGCGAGGGGGCGGCCACCGACGCGCGCGCCCTCGGCAAGACGTGCGGCGTGGTGGTCCCCACCTCCCTCCTGGCCGAGGCGATCGGCGCCACCGGACAAGTCGCGCAGGCGCGCATCCGCGTGCGCCCGTGGGGACCGAACCTGGCGCCGGAGACGGGGGAAGACCCGACCGGCCTGGCGGAGGGCAGGCTGAAGGCTCGTCGGCTGCTGTTCATCGGACGCGAATGGCGGCGAAAGGGGCTGGACGTGGTGCTGGACGCCTTGCGTACGCCGGAAGGCCGGGATTTAAGCTGCACCGTGATCGGGATGTCGGCCCTGGAGGCGCCGCGCCGGCTGAGGCGAGACTTGGCGGGGCGCGTGGAGTTCCTGGGCGAGCTCAGCCTGTCGAACCCGGCCGGGCGGCGCAGGGCCTGCGAGGCCTTCCGCCAAGCCTCCCTGTTCATGCTGCCCACCCGGGCCGAGAACTTCGGCATCGCCTTCATCGAGGCGCTGGGCTTCGGCCTTCCGGTCATCGCCTTCGACACAGATGGCCTGTCGGAAAGCCTGGGCGGGTGCGAGGCGGCCGTCCTGCTGCCGCGCGACGCGCCTGCGAGCGCCTTCGCGCAGGCGGCGCAGGCCATGCTGTCCGATCCGCCGACCTACGGGCGGCTGTCCGGAGCCGCGCTGGAGGCGGCGCGGCGCTTCTCCTGGGCTTCGGTGATCGAGGCGCTGGACGAGCTGATGGGGCTGCAGCAGAAGCCCGGCGCGGACGCGGCGCCGTGAGCGCCTACACCTCTCGCTGGAACCTGTCGGACCGGCTGATCCGGGCGGGCTTCCTGGCCACGGCGGCCAAGTACAAGGCGATGGGCTTGCGATGCGGCTGGGGCGCGGGCCTGTATGCGACGGTGCGAATCTACCAGCCGGCGCGGGTCTGCATCGGGCCGCGCTCGAGCCTTGCCGACTACACGGTGGTGTGGGGCGGCGGCGGCGTGGACATCGGGGCCGACGTGCTGGTCTCCACCCAC
>CAXUEN010000413.1:0-919 GCA_964249945.1 uncultured Caulobacteraceae bacterium
GCCCTGCACCCCCATCCCTGCCCTTCCCCCTTCGAGGGGGAAGGCGCCTGCTTCATCCTGCGGCGCGGAGAGCAGATCCTTCGCGTGGGCGCGGACGTAGTAGCCGCCCATGATCCCCTGCAGTTCGGGAAACTCGCCCACCATGCCGGAGGCCAGGTCCGCCTTGCACAGCCTCGCCGCGGCCTCCGCCAGCTTCGGATCGGCGCCCACCAGCGGCGCGATCTCAGCAGCGAGCGCCGCGATCCGCTCCACCCGCTCGGCCAGCGTGCCGAGCTTGGCGTGGAAGGTGACGCCCTGCAGCTTCTGCGCCCAGCGGTCGAAGCTGTCGCCGGCGCGATCCTGGTCCCAGAAGAAGCGGGCGTCGGCCAGACGCGCGGTCAGCACCCGCGCGTTGCCACGTGCGATTATCGCACCACCATCTCCAGGCTGGATGTTGGCTATCACCACGAAATGCGGGGCTAACGCTCCGGCTAGATCGAGCACGGCGAAGTAGCGCTGGTGCACGCGCATGGAGGTGCGGATCACCTCCGCCGGCAGGTCCAGGAAGCCGGCGTCCATGTCGCCCAGGATCGGGACCGGCCATTCCGCCAGCCCCACCACCTCGTCCAGCAGGCCCTCGTCGCGCACCCACTCCAGGCCGCGCGCGGCGCACACCGCCTCCGCGCCCGCCGCGATCCGCGCCCGCCGCTCGGCGGGGTCGAGCACCACGTAGTGCGCGGCCAGCCGCTCGGCGTAGTCGTCGAAGCCGCTCACCGCGAAGGGCGCGCGGTCGTGGCCCATGAAGCGGTGGCCCTCGGTGAGGTCGGCGGCGGCGATCACGCCCGCGCCGGTGTCGATCTCCACCGGGACCATCTCGCCGTCGAGGATGCAGAGGATGCGCTTCAACGGCCGCACCCAGCGCAGGGTCCCTGCGCCTGAG
>CAXUEN010000413.1:1023-2532 GCA_964249945.1 uncultured Caulobacteraceae bacterium
CGGATGGCGGCGAAGCCGAGGTCGGCTGAGGTGAGCCGCTCGCGCGCCATCCGCTCCAGGTCGCGCGCGGCCTGGGCCTGCATGCGCGCGGGGATCTCCTCGGAGAACAGTTCGAGCAGGAGGTCCATCAGGCGTCGCCGGCCACCCAGGCCTCGGCGCAGGCCTTGGTCAGGTCGCGGATGCGGGCGATGTAGCTGGCGCGTTCGGCCACGGCGATGGCGCCGCGGGCGTCCATGATGTTGAACAGGTGGCTGGCCTTCAGCACCATATCGTAGGCGGGCAGCACCAGCGGCTGGCCCTGGCGCCCGCGGCAGGCGAGCACACGCCGAGCCTCGCTCTCCATGTCCTCGAACTGGCGCCTAAGCACGTCTACATCGGCCACTTCCAGCTCATAAGCGCTGAATTCCCGCTCGTTTTCCAGGAAGACTTCGCCATAAGTAAAGCGGTCGTTGAACCTTAAATCGTAAACGCTCTCAACACCTTGCAGGTAAAGCGTCAGCCTTTCCAGGCCATAGGTCAGCTCGCCGGCGACCAGATCCACGTCCAACCCGCCGACCTGCTGGAAGTAGGTGTACTGGGTCACCTCCATCCCGTCGCACCAGACCTCCCAGCCGAGGCCCCAGGCGCCGACGGTCGGGTTCTCCCAGTCGTCCTCCACGAAGCGGATGTCGTGGACGGTGGGGTCCAGCCCGATGGCCCGCAGAGACCCCAGGTAGAGGTCCTGCAGGTCGGCAGGGTTGGGCTTCAGGATCACCTGGTACTGGTGGTGCTGGTGCAGCCGGTTGGGGTTCTCGCCGTAGCGGCCGTCCGCCGGGCGGCGGGAGGGCTGGACATAGGCGGCCCGCCAAGGTTTGGGGCCGAGCGCCCGCAGCACGGTGTTGGGGTTCAGCGTGCCCGCGCCGACCTCCACGTCATAGGGCTGCAGGATCACGCAGCCCTGGTCGCCCCAATAGCGGTGCAGCGTCAGGATGAGGTCCTGGAAGGTCAGCGCGGCGCTCATGGGAGATGGTGGCGAAGGCCCAAACGAAAGCCGGCGGACCATAGGGTCCGCCGGCTGGAGGGGCAAGGCGGCTGCCGCCGCCCATGATCGTCGTCGAAGATCAGGCGGAAGGCGGCGTCAGCACCTTGTCGATGGGGTAGATGATGCCGTTCGAGGCCGTCACGCCGGGCTGGAGCACGGTGGCGGTGTCGACCTTCAGGGTGGGGCCGGAACCGTCCAGGGTGACCGACTTCTTGGCGGCGGTGGGGACCTTGCCCGCGGCGTGGCCCATGACGTCGCTCGGCTTAATCGTGGCGGCCACCAGGTGGTAGGTCAGGATGGCCTGCAGCTGCGGCGGCGACTTCATCAGCATGTCGAGCTGACCGGGCGGCAGGGCGGCGAAGGCGGCGTCGGTCGGCGCGAACAGCGTGAGGTTCGGGTGGGTCGAGATCAGAGTGGTCAGGTTGGTGGCCTGCAACGCCTTCAGCAGGGTGGTGAACTCGCCCGAGGCGGTCAGGGTGGCGATGATG
>CAXUEN010000414.1:0-477 GCA_964249945.1 uncultured Caulobacteraceae bacterium
CTCGAACAGGCGGACGGTGCGGTAGACGGTGGCGATGGAGATGTGCGGGTCCACGCCGGAGGCCCTGCGGTACAGCTCCTCCACGTCCGGATGGTCTTGGGAGCCGGCGAGCACGCGGGCGATCACCCGGCGCTGGTCGGTCATTCGCAACCCCTTGTCGACGCAAAGCTTCTCGATCCGGTCCAAGCGCGCGCTCCCTGACGGGTCCAGCATAAGGTCAAGCGGGCGCGCTGTTAAGACGACAGCGCAAGGTGAGAGCGTCCACGGGGCCGTTCGCGCGGGGATAATAGCGCCGCCGTCGGCCGGCCTCCTCGAAACCGGCGGCGGCGTACAGGGCGCGGGCCGCGGCGTTGTCCTCGGCGACCTCCAGCCACAGGGTCTGCGCGCCGGCCGCAAGGGCGACGCCGGCCGCCGCCCTCACCAGGGCGAGCCCCACACCCTGCCGACGTCCGGCGGGATCGACGGCCAGGGTCAGGA
>CAXUEN010000414.1:487-2525 GCA_964249945.1 uncultured Caulobacteraceae bacterium
GCGCTGCTGTTCCCCGCCGCGTCCGTCGCCACCGCGTAGAGCGCGTGCGCGCCGGGCACGTCGGGCAGCCAGTCGCTCTTGCCGCGGCCGATCAGGTCCGGGCACACGACGCGGTATTCCCCGGCCATCGCGCGCGCAAGGATGAAGCCCACGGCCGGCGAACCGGCCTGCAGGGCGAAGGCCAAGGGCGAGGCGAGGGCGGCGGCCAGGTCCCCGGCGCTCCAGGGCGCGTCGAAGGCTGCGGCGTGGAGCCGGGCGAGATCGGCGGCCGCCTCCGGTCCCACCGGCCTGATGGGCAAGCTCGACACGGTCATCGCGGCGGCGTCAGCCGGCTGCGAGTTCGGCGCGCTCGGCGATCGTTCTGGCGTCGGGCGCGCGCAGGTATTGCGGTTGCGGGCGCCCGGCTGGGGGCGGCAGGCGTGCCGCGAGGCGGGCGGTGGCGACGGGATCGATCCTGTCCAGCCCGGCGGCCACAGGCCCGTTCGAGGCGAGCAGGGCGGCTCCCGACCCCACCCGGGGTGTCGAGGCCTGGGCGCCGAGCGTTGCGCCCAGGACGACAGCTTCGGGGACGGCCAGGTTGGCCGGCTCGGTGAGGGACGCGCCGTGAGAAAAGGCCTGCAGATAGACGTGCTCCCGGCGGGCGTCGAGGACGGCGAGCAGCAGCGGTTTCGCCTCCCATCCGGGCGTGCTCGCCGCCAGCGCTTCCAGCGTTCCCACGCCCAGGCAGGGAATATCGAGCGCCAGCGACATGGCCTTGGCGAAGGCCAAGCCCACTCGAAGGCCGGTGAAAGAGCCGGGTCCTATCGTCACCGCGATCCGATCCAGCGCGCCGAAGGCCATGCCGGCCTCCGCCATGACCTCGGCCACCATGGGGGCTAGCCGTTCCTGGTGGCCGCGCAGCATGGGTTCGGACCGCTTGGCCAGCGGGCGTCCGTCCTGGACCACCGCAACCGAACAGGCCTCCAGCGCTGTGTCGAGGGCCAGGACGATCACACCGCGGCTCAGATAGCCTGTTCGACGGCGGTGACCTCGGGCACGTAATGCTTCAGCAGGTTCTCCACGCCGCTCTTGAGGGTGGCGGCGGAGGAGGGGCAGCCCGAGCAGGCGCCCTTCATGTGCAGGTAGACGACACCCGTGGCCTCATCAAAGCGGTTGAACAGGATATCGCCGCCGTCCTGGGCCACGGCGGGGCGAACGCGGGTGTCGAGCAGGTCCTTGATCTCGGTGACGATCTGGGCGGCGTCGCCTTCGTAGGCCTCGCCGTCGTGGCCGCCCTCGGCATCCGAACCCTCGCTGAACAGCGCCTCGCCAGAGGTGTAGTGGTCCATAATCGCCGACAGGATCGGCGCCTTCAACTGACGCCATTCCAAGTCCCCCGCGTCGCGGCTGACGGTGATGAAGTCCGGGCCGAAGAAGACCCGGGCCACCCCGTCCACCTCGAACAAGGCGCGGGCGAGGGGGGAGGCGGCCGCCTCCTCGAGCGAGCGGAACTCGCGCGTGCCCTCCTCGGTGACCTCGCGGCCCGGCAGGAACTTCAGCGTCAACGGGTTGGGGGTCGTTTCGGTCTGGATGAACACGGCGGCGCACCTGAGGGCTGGTGAGCGACAGATGGCCCGGAGCGGGGAGGTGCGCAAGCGTGCGCGGTCAAGCTGAGGCGCTCACGTCGGCGAGGCGGTCAGCTCCACGCCCGCCGCAGCGGCGCCCTCAATCGCCTTGGGCTTGCGCACCCGTACCCGCACGCGCACCGCACGCGGATGGTCCAGGCAGTCGGTCGCCAGCCGCTCGGCGAAAGTCTCCACCAGCTCGATGTGGCCGGAGGCGGCGAGCGCGCGGGCCTTGGCGGCCAGGGTCTCGTAGTTGACGGTGCCATGGATGCCATGGGCGATCGCTGGTGTCAGCTGCAGCTCCACGTCCACGCAAAGCGGTTGGGTGCGGCCGCGTTCGTGGTCGTAGAGGCCGATCTCGGCGTCGAGGACGAGCCCTTCCACGAAGACGGAGAGATTTTCGATCATCTCTCCTCCCCTGCGCAAGCGGGGGA
>CAXUEN010000415.1:0-2523 GCA_964249945.1 uncultured Caulobacteraceae bacterium
AACTGGTAGAAGAGCGAGGCCTGCTCGACTTGGCGCTCACCCATCATCGACTCAGTCCTTCTCGCCAGGACCTGAGTGAATCAGCATAGGCCACCCGCGGCAACCGCGGCCTTTTTCAACACAATCCACCCTAAGCACGGGCTCGCCGCGTCCGCTCACGGGAACTCTGCCGTGACCTCGATCCGGCCTACGATGGCGGCGTTAAAGTTCGGCAGCTCCTCTGCGGGTATCCAGTATTCTAAGTGCTCACGGCCCCCGGCCTGTTCGACCTTGTAGACGTCAAGGAAAGAGCGTTTGACCTTGAAACACGTCACGTAGCCAGCGCCACTGGCTGCGACGTTCCAGTCGCGGGCTATCTGGACCGCGTAGGCTTCGTTTAGAACCGGGTAGAAGATCGGCTGTTCAGGCAACCGGGGCGGGAACGCTCGATAACCGCTGTCTGCAATCAGGCGAAGCTCAGTTGGGCCGACTGGCCGCCACAGGGTGATGGTCTCTTCGGGAGCAGTCACGAACGCTAACTACCGCGGCTCATGTCTGCGTTCCACCTTCAAGAGCCGCCCGGAACGTCCGCGTCCCGGAGCGCCAGCTCAACCCCGTATCATCCCCGACTTCACCAGGTCCCCCCGCACGTTTTCCCGCCGCGCGGCCCACTCGTCCGCCAGGATGGCCATCAGCACTACGTCGCGGAACTCGCCGTGCTTGAAGGCGTGGCGGCGGAGGTAGCCCTCGCGGCGGAAGCCGGCGGCGGCCTGGGCCTTCAGGGCGGTCTCGTGACCGGCGGGAACCTCGGACCAGACCTTGTGCAGGTCGTATTCGGCGAAGGCGCGGTCCAGGCCCAGCGCTTGGGCGGCGCGGCCGGCGCCGCGGCCGCGGGCGTCGGCCTCGCCGATGTACCAGCCCCACTGGGCCCGGCGCTGGGTGGGGGAGATGCCGACGAGCGTCAGGGCGCCGCAGGGCTGGCCGTTCAGCTCGATGATCCAGCCGCGGCGGCGGGGGTCCGCGCGGAGCTGGTCGAACCACTGCTGGTGGCCGGCGAACTGCTCGGGCGGCAGCTCGTACATCCAGCGGTCCACCTCCGGCTCGCGCCGCCAGCGGAACAGGTTGTGGACATCCTCGTCCACGAAGTCACGCAGCTGGATCATGCCGCAATCCCATCCGCTTCTACGGCGACAAAGCGTTAACGCTGACCGCGGAGACTGTCGGCTGTCGGCCGACCCCGGCCTCTACTCCAGCGACGCTCCACGAGGCCGTCTGTGCCCGCCTCCGCCCGCCACGTCCAGACCCAAGGCGTCCCGACGCCGGGCTTCCGCATCGCCGGCCGGGCGGTGGGCTCCGGCGCGCCGCCCTTCGTCATCGCCGAGCTGTCGGGCAACCACAACGGCGACGTCGACCGCGCGCGCCGCCTGATCGACGCCGCCGCCGAGGCGGGCGCCGATGCGGTGAAGCTGCAGACCTACACGCCGGACACCATCACGCTGGACCACGACGGCCCGGGCTTCCGGCTGGAGCAGGGCCTGTGGGCCGGGCGCACCCTGCACGCGCTCTATGCCGAGGCGCACACCCCATACGCCTGGCACGCGCCCCTGTTCGCCCATGCGCAGGCGCGGGGGATTCTGCTCTTCTCCTCGGTGTTCGACGAGACGGCGGTGGACCTGCTGCAGGGGCTGGACGCGCCGGCCTACAAGATCGCCTCGTTCGAGGCGGTGGACCTGCCGCTGATCGCCCGCACCGCGAGAGCGGGCAAGCCGCTGATCGTCTCCACCGGCATGGCCAGCCCCGCAGAGATCGCCGGGGCCCTGGCCACGGCCCGGGCGCACGGGACAGGCGAGGTGGCGCTTCTGCACTGCGTCAGCGCCTATCCGGCACGCTTCAGCGACGCGAGGCTCGCGACCATCCCGCGCCTGGCCGCCGACTTCGGCTGCGTGGCGGGGCTGTCGGACCATACGCCCGGCACGGTGGCGGCGGTGGCGGCGGTGGCGCTGGGCGCGGCGATCATCGAGAAGCACGTCACCCTGGACCGCGCCGACGGCGGCCCCGATTCCTCCTTCTCGCTGGAGCCGGCGGAACTGGCCCGCCTGGTGGCCGAGTGCCGCGACGCCCACTCGGCGCTCGGCGAGGCGAGCTACGCCCGCGGCGTGGAGGAGGCGGCCAACCGAACCTACCGCCGCTCGCTCTACGTGGTGGCCGACGTTCCCCGGGGCGAACGCCTTGCGCCGGGGAACGTCCGCTCCATCCGCCCGGGCTACGGCCTGCCGCCGTCGCAGCTGGGGGCGGTGCTCGGCCGGCCGGCCGCCCGCGACCTGAAGCGGGGCGAGCCGCTGGCCTGGGAGATGGTCGGCTAGCACCCGGCAGCCCGAATCCGCCGGTCGTCCTCGCCCCGGCAGTTTCTGACTGAGCCGGGCCGCCCACGCGGCAGAAAGCGCCACGTGCCCGCCGCCGCAGGTTAACTCCGCCGCCGCAAACCACGCGCCCGCAAGCCTTCCCCGGTTAATCGCTTCTGGCGCGAGGGTTGCGTGGCGTCCC
>CAXUEN010000416.1:0-2513 GCA_964249945.1 uncultured Caulobacteraceae bacterium
CCCAGGCCCGCCTCGCTCCGCACCTCCGCCTGGACGAAGCTGGCGGAGCGGCCCCGGCGCAGCACCTCGGCGGAGGCCTCGATCCGGCCTGCGAACGGCCCCAGGAACGCCACCTGCAGAGAGCGGAGCGGCGGCGGGTCCGCCAGGCGGGTGCGGGCGGCCTCGAACGCCAGGGCCGCTGACAGGCCGCCATAGACGGTGCGGCCCTGCATCCAGTCGGTGGGCATGTCCAGCGCCAGACGGCCCTCGCCCCGCTCGGCCGCCGCCAGCAGGGCGGCCAGGCCCACAGGCGGCCCGCGCTTCGGAGCCTCGCTCAGAAGTGCTTGGGTCTGTGTGCTGCCTGGCGCCGGCATCTAGGCTCCCGTCTGCGGCGAGGGAGCGCCCCGGCCTTCCGGAGCGTAGAAATCATGCGCAGGCGGAGCCATCAAGCCGTCTGAACAGGCGCGTCCGGCCGCGTCGCCGTCGCCGTACCGCAGTCCGATCCGCCAGCATGGCGCGGGGGTCGGGCTTGAGGCAGTATCACCGCCATGACGTCGAAAGTTGCGTTCAGCGGCGCTCCTGCGATCCCCGAGCCCGTCCAGGCCGAGCCCGCCCGGGCCGAGGCTGGCCAGGCGGGGGCCATCCCGGCGGAACCTACCCGGTTCGAGCGCAAGCGCGAGCTGATCCTGGACGCGGCCACCGAGCTGATCAACCAGCGGGGCGTGAAGGGCATGACGTTCGTGGAGGTGGCCCAGCGGGTGAAGTTGAACACCGCCAGCGTCACCTACTATTTCCGCCTCAAGGAGCAGCTGGCGGCGGCGGTGTTCGAGATGACGCTCGGCCGGCTGGAGGCCATGGTGCGCGAGGCGGCCGCCGAGCCCGACCCGCGGTCGCGGGTGGCGCGCTATCTCGCCCTTCACTTCGACCTGCGCGCCCGCATCCGCCGGGGCGAGGAACGGCCGATCGCCCTGCTGTCGGACATGCGCGCTTTGGACGAGCCCGTGCGCGCCCCCCTCACCCGGCACTATTCCGCCATCTTCCGGGGCGTGCGCGACTTCTTCGGCGAGCCCCGCGACACCGGCCACAAGGCGTTGCAGACCGCCCGCGCCCAGGCGCTCATGGAGACGGTGTTCTGGCTGCCGGCCTGGCTCGACCGCTATTCGTTGGGCGACTACGAGCGGGTGCGGCGGCGCATGTTCGAGGTGTTCGACCACGGCCTGGCGCTCCCCGATGCGTCCTGGGCGCCCCAGCCGCTGGACCTCGGCCCCTCGGATGCGGCGCTGGAGCCCGGCCGCGCCAACTTCCTGCGCGTGGCCACCCGGCTGATCAGCGAGCGCGGCTACCGCGGCGCCTCGGTGGAGCGCATCGCCCTGGAGCTGAAGGTCACCAAGGGCAGCTTCTATCACCACATGGAGGCCAAGGACGACCTGGTGCTGGAGTGCTTCGCGCGGAGCTACGAGCGGGTCTCGGAGGTCCAGCGCGCCGCCGACGGCGCGGGCGGCGACCAGTGGACGCGCCTGTCCTCGGCCATCGCCGCTTTGCTGGACATCCAGTTCGCCGGCGACTGGCCCTTGCTGCGCACCACAGCGCTCCAGACCCTGCCGCGCGACGTGCGGCCGCAGGTGATCGAGCGCTCCAACCGTATGGCGCTGCGCTTCGCCGGCGCCCTGGCCGACGGCATCACCGAGGGCTCGGTCAGGGCGGTGGACCCGATGATCGCCAGCCAGGCCATCATGGCCACCCTGAACGCGGCCAACGAGTTGCGCAACTGGGCGCTGCCCCTGCCGCGCGCGCACGCGGTGGCACTCTACGCCTCCACCCTCGCCCACGGCCTGTTCGACGACCGGGCGCTCGGCGGACAGGACAGTCACCCTCGACCCCGCCGGCCGTAGGGAGCTGGACCCCCGCACCTCGCCCTCGGCAGGCGTTGCGCCTGGCCTCGTCATGCGGTAGCCGAGCCTTGTGCTATGATGAAGATACCGAGTCCTTCGAAAGGCTTTCGGGAGAGGCCCCGGACCAGGTCCTGAACCCCGCGCCAGACGCGAGCTGACACCCGGTTGAACCAAGGCTGATCCATGACTCAAACCGCTCTCGAAACTCTGCAGGCCGAGGTCGGCCGGACCTACCTCTCGGAGTGGCTGCAGGTCGACCAGCCGATGATCGACCGCTTCGCCGAGGTGACCGGCGACCACCAGTTCATCCACGTCGATCCGGAGCGCGCCGCCCTGACCCCCTTCGGCGGCACGGTCGCGCACGGCTTCCTGCTGCTCTCGCTGCTGCCGAGGCTCCAGGCGAGCATGGACCGGCCGCGCCCGGAGGGAATTCGGATGGCGGTGAACTACGGCTTCGAGCGGGTGCGCTTCGTCACGCCGGTGCGCTCGGGCTCGCGGGTGCGGGGCCGCTCGACCCTGGTCTCGGTGGAGGAGAAGCGCCCTGGCCAGCTGCAGCAGCTCGCCGAGGTGAGCCTGGAGGTGGAAGGCTCCGACAGGCCGGCCCTCACCGCCGCCTGGATCGGCCAGCTCTTCGTCTGAGCG
>CAXUEN010000417.1:0-2512 GCA_964249945.1 uncultured Caulobacteraceae bacterium
GCTACACGGTGGCCTCCAGCTATGCGACCGGCTCTGTCTCAGGCGGCTCGGGCAAGGGAGCGCCGGTCGGGGCGGGCAGCCGGATCGGAGGCCTGATCGGGGAGAACCAGGGGCTAACCACGCAGAATTATGCGACGGGGTCGGTGAGCGGGACGAGCCAGATCGGCGGCCTGGTCGGGCACAACGGCCGCTATGTCGCCGACAGCTACGCCACGGGCGCGGTCAGCGGCTCGTCCGGCAAGGGCGCCCTGGTCGGCGTGAACGAACAGGGCGGCCAGATCACCGACGCCTATGCGACCGGCAAGGGCGGCTACGGCCTGGTGGGGGAGAACGACGGCGGCCTGTCCCAGGACTACTTCGACGAGGGGGCGACGGGGAGCAGCGTCGGCGTAGGCTCCGGCTCCAGCCAGGGCGTCACCGCGGTCGGCGGGTCATCGGGACAGGATCCGTATCAGGCCTCGAGCTATGGCGGCTTCGGCTTTGGCTCCACTTGGACAATCCAGCCCAGCGCGTCCCGTCCCTACTTGGTCTTCAGCCCGCAGACCCCTCCGCCGACCTGAGCCCGGCGCCACCGCGACGCCGGGCTGCAGAAGTTTACCGGCATGGAAGCACCGCTCCGGCCGCAAGCCGCTGATCCTGGGCTGCACCGTCCACCACGTGGTGGGCACGGACGACCGCGAGAGCCCCGAGCGGCTGGTCCGCCTGCGCGCATGGGCGACCCAGCCGCAATTCATCTACCGGCACGCCTGGTCGGTCGGCGACCTGGTCATCTGGGACAACACCGCCGCCATGCAACGCGCCCTGGCCTATGACCCGGCCTCGGGCCGGATGCTCCACCGCACCAAGCCGGAAGGCGAGGACGCCTTCGCCTGAGAGCGCGCGTGCGCTCTCCTCACGAAGCCCGAAGGTCTCGCAGGCCGCGCAGGCTCACGCCCGCTTCATGCTCAGGATCGGCACGGGCGGCTTCAGCCACTGGCCCTTCTGGTCGGGGAAGGGCGCCTTGACGGAAGTCGGCAGGGCCAGGATCCTGTGGACCACCGCCAGGCCCTCGACCACCTGGCCGAAGGCGGCGAAACCCAGATTGTCGCCCTTCGCCCCCGGATGGGCGTCCAGGTAGGGCTCAGGGCTCGCGCAGATGAAGAAGCCGTCGGTCGCGGACCCTGGCGCGAAACGGCCGAGCGAGAGGGTCCCCTCCCCGTGCCGCAGGCCGGTCAGGGTCGTGCTCTCATGGGCGATCGGCGGGAAGGGCCGCACCTTGGGCGCCGGGCCGCCCACGATCGTGCCCTCCTTGGGCGCGCCGGGGGTGCGGGCGGCGCGGAAGAAACTCCCGCCGTCGTACTTGCCGGCGTCCACGTAACGCAGGAAGTTGGCGGAGGTGAG
Source organism: uncultured Caulobacteraceae bacterium (assembly GCA_964249945.1). Classification (GTDB taxonomy): domain Bacteria; phylum Pseudomonadota; class Alphaproteobacteria; order Caulobacterales; family Caulobacteraceae; genus CAHJWH01. The sequence continues at coordinate 1,381 of CAXUEN010000417.1, forward strand.
CGGGGCCTTGGCGGCCTCCAGCTCCACCACGATCGTACCGTGGTTCGTCCGGATCGCCACCTTCGGCTTCGCGGCGGCGGCGAAGGCTGCGGCTCGCGCGCCCATCAGCCAGCCGGCCCCGCCCAGCACGCTCCGCCGTCCGATCCTGGCGCCGCTCATCGCCCGTCCTGCTCCGTATTGGACTTCACCCGCCTTACCGCCCCGCGCGGGCCCGGTCGAGCCGGGCTCGCGCCGCTTAACCGGTTCTTGACTGTCGGGCCCACAGGCTGCGGGGGTCGTGCGCCGGGCGCCGCGGCAAGCCGCAGCCCGCGCCTCGGTGCAGACGAGCCTGACTGGAAGCCCGTGTCCGCCTACCCCCGCCGGCCGTCGAACGCGGCCCGTCCGCAGCTGAACCGATGGCGGGCCCTGTGAGCCGACGTGCGCGAAGCCTGTGGATCGCCTTCCAGGCGGCGCCCGACCTCCTGCACGCCGCGATCCTCGGCTGCGCCTATTTCCTGGCCGGGCGGCTCTCCATCGGCCTGATCAGCCATGACGGCCGCCTGGCGCCGGTCTGGATCGCCAACGCCGTGGCCTTGGCGGCCCTGCTGCGCTCGGGGCGCCGACGGTGGCCGTGGCTGATCGCCGGCGCGCTCCTCGGCAACCTGGCTATGAGCCTGTCGACCGGCAACAGCCTGGCGGCGTGCGGATGCATGGCGGCCGGCAACGGCCTGGAGTACGCCCTGGGCGCGGTGCTCCTGACGCGGCTGCTGGGCGCCCAGGTCCGCTTCGACGACGCGCGCGCCCTGTTCACCCTGGCGGGCGTGGCGGCGGGCGTAGGCCTGGCGGCCGCCGGCTTCGTCGCCCTGTCGCTGCACCTGCTCGCAGGCGACGACCTCAGGCGGACGTTCGAGTTCTGGGCCCTGGCCCATCCGCTCAGCCTGCTGCTGGTCACGCCCTGCCTGCTGGTGCTGGTGCGGGCCGATACCGAGCACCGGGCCTGGGTGGTGAAATGGCGCGCCGCCGGGGCCATGGCGCTCCTGCTCGTCTGCGTCGCGGGCGTCTTCACCCAGTCCAGGGCGCCGGTGCTGTTCCTGGTCCCGCCCGCCCTGCTGCTGGTCGCGGTGGAGTGCGGGGCGCCATTTCACCACCCAGG
>CAXUEN010000418.1:0-2511 GCA_964249945.1 uncultured Caulobacteraceae bacterium
CGGGAAGTTCATCAGCATGGCGAAGCTGGCGAACAGCTGCAGCCCCTCGGTGAAGCCGCCGAACATGGCGACGGTGCGGGCGATATCGCCGTTTGAGCCGATGCCGAACTGCTGCATGTAGTCGTGCTTGGCCTTCATGGCCTCGTATTCCAGGAAGGCGCCGAACTCCGCCTCCGGCATGCCGATGGTCTCCAGCAGCAGGGCGTAGGCGGCGATGTGGACCGTCTCCATGTTGGAGAACGCGCTCAGCATCATCTTCACCTCGGTGGGACGGAAGACGCGGGCGTAGCGCTCCATGTAGTTGTCGTTCACCTCGATGTCGGACTGGGTGAAGAAGCGGAAGATCTGGGTGAGCAGGTTCCTTTCTCCGTCGTTCAGCCGCGCCGCCCAGTCCTTGCAGTCCTCGCCCAGCGGCACCTCCTCCGGCATCCAGTGCACCTGCTGCTGGCGCTTCCAGAAGTCGTAGGCCCAGGGATAGCGGAACGGCTTGTAGGCATGCGAGGGCGTCAGCAGGCCGGGCGTGGCGATCAACTGGCTCATCTGGACGCCCTTCGAGGATTCGTGACCGGTTGTCATCCTAGCTGATCGACACCGGATGTGGAGGCCTCCCGATCATTCATCCCCAAGATATAGTGTCGCTGGGGAGATGCGAGTTGGCCCGGCTTATGCACACAGGCGGATAGAAAAGCGTTTTGGTGTCGCCGCGAAATGTCCTAGTTTGCACTCGCGAAACATGGATAACCGAACGTGAAGAAGCTGGCCTCCGTCCTGGTCGCTGCCGCGACCATCACCGCAGTCAGCGCCGCCATGTCGCTGACCTCCACCGGCCTGGTTTTCGCCCAGCCGGGCGTCGCCTCGCGCTGAAGGCTGCGCTGCAATCCGCCGGGCTGATGAGGTCTCCAAAGGAGACGGTCTCGAAGTACGCAGCACGCCTTAATCCGGCTCCGTGACCGTCGCGCCCTGCGCCTTCAGCCGGTCCAGCACGCCGTTCGGCCGCAGCAGGAAGTTAAGGTCCACCACCGCCACCGACTTGCCGGGCTTGATCAGGGCCGCCTGCACCGTCTGCACTCCCTCGTCGGTACCGCGGTCCAGCAGCTTCTGCACACTGGGGATGCGCATCAGGCAGCCGGTAAGTAGCGACGCCTTGTAGGTCTCGCCCAAGGTCTTCAGGTCGCCCTTGGCCCAGGCGGCGGCCATGGTGCGCGCCTGGGACGCCTCATGGTCGACGTCGTCCATGGCCGCGTCGAAGCAGGCGATGTTGTCGGCCACGGACAGCTTGGACGCGGTGTCCACGTAGGGATCGAGGCGGAAGTCACCGACCGAGCGCACCGGCACGTGGGCGTCCTCCGCCAGGTGCATCACCGTGGTGCCGGGCTTCCCCTCCGAGAGCCCTGCGGCCTTGCGCCAGGCGGAGATTAAAAACAGCCCCGCCACCGCCGGCTTCAGCCGGTCGTAGGTCTGGACCTTGCCGTGGATCAGCGCCACCAGGTGCAGGAACCGCGCCTTCTCGGGCGGCGGCAGCACCTTCTCCAGCGTCTGGCCGCCCGCCAGCTCCAGCGGGCCACGGTTCACCGCCAGCCGCATGAGTTCCATCGGGCTGAGCGAGGGACGGGGCTCCAGATAAAGGGCGTCGGCGCCGTTCAGGGCGTTCTCCAGCCTCAGCGTGTCCCACTGCAGCAGGTGGGGCAGGGGCGTGGCCGCGCCCAGGATGAAGACCTGGGCGTCGCCCTTGGTCACCTTCCAGAGCGCAGGGCCGGGCAGGTGCTTGGTCACCACCACCTCCCCCAGCGTCGCTCCGGGTGTGGCGGCGCTTCCCTGGCTCCAGGCCGCAGGCGGCTTGGCCGACCACGGAGAGGACTGCGCCCAGGCGCCGGCCGCAAGGACCATCGCCAGCGCGCCGCCGGCCAGTGAGGCGGCGAGGCCGGCAGCTCGAGGAGGGTCGTGCTTTCCCATGGCTGGAAGATAATGGGCCTCGCACGCGGCGTTTGCGAGGCGGCGAGCGGTCTCGCTGGCGACACATCGCCCATGACGCCTATATGGGCCCCGCGCCCGAGGTGTGGCGCGCGAGGGCGACGGCGTGAGCCTGGACGCGCAGCGGACGAAGCAGGAGGCGCCCCGGCTGGCGCTCGCCGTGGGGCTCACCGGCTTGGCGGGGTTTGTGGACGCGGTGGCCTTCGTCCGCTTCGGCGGGCTGTTCGTCTCCTTCATGAGCGGCAACACCACCCGTCTGGCGTCGCTGCCGTCCCAGGGGCGGACCGTCGAGGCGGCGGCGGCGGGGGGCGTCGTCGCCCTGTTCGTCATGGGCGCCTTCGCCGGGCGGCTTCTTGCCCAGTCGGCCGGCGCCTGGCGCAGGCCCGCGCTACTCAGCTTGGTGGCGGCCCTGCTGGCTACGGCCGCCGTCGCCGTCTCGCCGGAGTCGCAGGGCGCGGCCCTGACCCTGGGCGTCGCGGCGCTGGCCCTGGCCATGGGGCTGCAGAACTCCGTCCTGCACCACGCGGGCGATGCCAGGGC
>CAXUEN010000419.1:0-2507 GCA_964249945.1 uncultured Caulobacteraceae bacterium
CGCCAGCGAAGCGCGTACGTGCGCCTTCTCGCTTCCCCTCTCTCCCTCCCCTCACGGGGGAGGGAGAGAGGGGATCAGCGGGTGCCCGTACGCCGCAAGGCGAGTTCGTCGAGTGCGGCGGTCTCCAGCCTGGCGACCTTGCGCGCGGCCACGAGCCGGGTGTTCTCCGCCAGCCTCTCGTACTTCTTCTGCTCCTCGAACGCGCGGCTGAGGGCGTCGCGGGCGCCGGCCTCCTCCATGGCGCAGGCCTTGAGGTCGGCCTCCGACTTGGCGCGGCGCGCTTTCAACCCTTCGCGGAAGCCCACCAGATACCAGCCGGCCGAGGCGTCCAGGGTGGCGCGCTGGGTCTCTTCGCGGCCCTCCATGGCCAGGCTCTCCAGCACCAGCTCGACGGCGGCCCGGCGGTCGGCGATGTCGCGCAGGCGCTTCTGCAGGGTCTCGACCTCCAGGTCGGCCAGCTTGATCAGCGAGGCCATCCAGTTGCTCATTGCAGGGCTCCGAGCACCGGCGCGGTGGCCAGGATGTCGGCCAGCGCCTCGAAGGCGCCGTCGAGGGTGCTGGCCTCGTCCTTGTCCTGGGACAGGAAGGCCTCCAGCGCTGGGTTCAGCTTGATGGCGCGGTCGATCGTCGGGTCGGAGCCTGAGCGGTAGGCGCCGATGCGGATCAGCTCCTCCATGTTGGCGTAGGCGGATAGGGCCTCGCGCGCCTGGCGCACCACGGCGCGCTCGGGCGTCGTCTGGCAGCCCGGCATGGTGCGGCTGATCGACTTCAGCACGTTGACGGCGGGAAAGCGGCCGCGTTCGGCGATCGCCCGCTCCATGACGATGTGACCGTCCAGGATGCCGCGCACCGCGTCGGCGATGGGCTCGTTGTGGTCGTCGCCGTCCACCAGCACGGTGAAGATGCCGGTGATCGGGCCGGCTGTCGTGCCGTCGGGGCGGATCGGACCGGGGCCGGCGCGCTCCAGCAGCTTGGGCAGTTCGGTGAAGACGGTGGGCGTGTAGCCCTTGGTGGTGGGGGGCTCGCCGGCGGCTAGGCCGATCTCGCGCTGGGCCATGGCGAAGCGGGTGACGCTGTCCATCATGCACAGCACCTCCAGGTCCTGGTCGCGCAGGAACTCCGCGATAGCCAGCGTCAGGTAGGCGGCCTGGCGGCGCTTGAGCGCCGGCTCGTCGGAAGTGGCGACCACGACGATGGCGCGCTGGAGGCCCGCCTCGCCGAGCGTCTCCTCGATGAACTCGCGCACCTCGCGGCCCCTCTCGCCGATCAGGCCGACCACCACCGCGTCGCAGGTGGCCTCGCGCGCCAGCATGGAGAGCAGCACCGACTTGCCGACGCCGGAGCCGGCGAAGACGCCCAGGCGCTGGCCACGGCAGCAGGTGGTGAACACGTCCATGGAGCGGACTCCCAGGTCCAGCCGCTCGCCCACCCGGCCGCGGGCGTGGGCCGCGGGCGGCGGCGTGCGGAGCGGGTAGGGGACAGGGCCCTGCGGCAGCGGTCCCCTGCCGTCGATGGGGGTTCCGAAGGCGTCGATTATGCGGCCGCGCCAGGCCAGCGTTGGGCGCACCGCGTCGCCTTCAGGGCGGATGCGGATCTCGGCGCCGGGCGCCACGCCCTCCACCGCCCCGAAGGGCATGAGCAGGGCGCGGGTGTCGCGGAAGCCGACGACCTCGGCCGGGAGCCACGCGTTCCTGGGGCGCTCGATGTCGGCGCGGGCGCCGATGGGCAGGCGGGTGAGCCCGCCTCGGGCCTCGATCAGCAGGCCGTTCACCGCGGCGACGCGGCCGGAGACGGTCAGCGGGTCGATCCGCTCCACCGCGGCGATCAGGTTGCGCAAAGCTTGGGACCTCGAGGACGCCGGAGTGCAGCCACCCTCGCTCGCTAGCCCTAACCGGGGGTGAATGCGGCCGTGTCGATCGTGCCGGAGCAACCTTCAACCATCCGCTTATCCCGGCGAATGCCGGGACCCAGGTCATAGGAAGCGACGGCGGAAGGTTGGTGTCAGGACCTTCCAGCCACAGCGCGTTACGATTTGGGTCCCGGCTTTAGCGGGGATGAGCGGAGTTCATCCAGGCTGAACAATAGGCTTTTAGGCGGCCTTGGGCGGCCGCATCAGCGCCACTGCGACCAGCACGGCCGCAGTAACCGCGGCGATGATCAGGAAGGCGGGGGAGAAGCCGCCGGTGTCGTCCTTCAGCGCCCCGGCCATCAGCGGGCCGGCCGACGCCAGGGTGGAGATCAGGCAGGTGGTGGAGAACAGCTCCAGGTTCCGCTCCCGCCCGTAATAGTTCAACAGCAGCAAGGTGGCGGCGAGGTAGTTCAGCCCGTACCCCGCACCTACCGCCACGGCGTACACGCCGATGGAGGCCGCGTTGCGTGCAGTGGCCAGCACCAGCAGGCCGGCCACCAGCAGGCCGAGCGCCAGCACCACCAGCCGGCGGGGATCGACCCGCTCGCCGAGCCAGCCTCCAGCGGCCCGCGCGCCCACGCTGACCCCGGCCTGCAGG
>CAXUEN010000420.1:0-1571 GCA_964249945.1 uncultured Caulobacteraceae bacterium
GGACGTAGAGGCCTGCGAAGGCCAGGAAGGCGGCCCAGACCCAGGGCGCATTGGTGAACTGCAGCTCAAGCCGCATTAGCCGCCAGGCCCAGACCACCGCCCAGGCCGCCAGCGCCGTCAGGCTCAGCGCCGCGAAGCCCAGCGGCCCGAAGCCGTGGCCGAACCACCAGACCGGCGTCGCCGGTGCGCCGGCGGTCGCATTCAAGGCCAGGGCGCCCAGCGCCTGCCCGACCCGGGCGCGTACCCAGACCAGGGCCGCCAAGCTCAACAGGCCGAGCATCAGCAGCATCAGCCCCGGCGCGCGCCCGCTCAGCGGCCGTCCGCTGGCCCGGGCTCGGCGCACGTCGATCAGCCCGGTCGCCAGCCCGCTCGCCTGCAGCGTCACCGCCAGCCCCAGCGCTACCAGAACCCAGAAGCCGGCGTGGCGCAGGCTGGAGGTGCTGGCCAGCTGCAGGGCCGCGAGCGCTAGCCCGATGGCCGCGCCCGCCCAGGGCCGCACGGTGGCGCCGGCCAGCTTGCCCCAGGTCATCTCCCAGGGCGTGAGCGCACACAGGCGCTGGAAATCCCACGAACCGCCGCGCACCTCGTCGGTGACCGACGACCGCGCCGCCCGCGGCGCCCAGGCCAGGGCGGCGCCGAAGAAGACCAGCGAACCGGCGAGGGTCACCGCATAGGCGTGCCGCCCCCGATCCACCAGCCACACCGCGGCGAACACTCCCGCCACGCCTGCCGCCATGAAGGCCAGCTGGCGGGGCTTGGCGTCCAGCCAGAGGTTCCGCTGCAGCTCGGGGTTCATGGCGCGCCCGCCGAAGCCTCGGCGCGGGAGGTGGCGTAGACGTCTTCCATCGTGGTGGACTGCGGCGTGAAGCTGCGCACCGCCAAGCCAGCGCCGACGAGCCTGGCCAGCGCCTGCGCCTCCGCCCCCGCATCCTCGGGAAGGCGCACGATCGCCTCGACATCGCCCGCCTGCTCGACCTCGAGGCCGAGTTCGGCCAGGACGGCGGCCAGGCCGGGCGATGCAACCGCCAGTTCGAGCCGCACGCTGCGGCCCCGCCGGTTCCGGGCCCTCAACTCGGCCAGCTTCACCACGCCTTCGCCCTGCAGCCGGCCGCCCTCCAGCATCAGCATCTCGGTGCTGTAATCCTCAAGTTCCAGCAGCAGGTGGGAGGAGACCATCAGGGTCATGCCCGCGGCGGCGAAGCGCCGGATCAAGGCGGACAGGGCGTCGCGCGCCGCAGGGTCGAGCCCCGCCGCAGGCTCGTCCAGCAGCAGCACGCGGGGGCGGTGCACCACAGCCTGGCCGATGGCCAGCCGCTGTCGAAGGCCCCGCGACAGCTCGCCCGCGCGCTGGTCCAGCCGGTCGGTGAGGCCTACCTCGGTCGCCGCAAGCGCCACGGCCGCCTCGGCGTCGGCGGCGTCCACCCCGCGCGAGCGGGCGGCGTAGAGCAGGCATTGGCGCACGCTCAGCGCGTCGTAGAGGCCGAAGGCGTCCGGCAGGTAGCCGAGCGCCGCGTGCACTCCGCGCGGGTCGCGCTGGGGCTCGTGATGGCGCGGCGGCCGCGTCGCATCGC
>CAXUEN010000420.1:1581-2497 GCA_964249945.1 uncultured Caulobacteraceae bacterium
GCGCCCCGCCTCCGGCGCCTCCAGCGCCGCGATGCAGCGCATCAGGGTGGACTTGCCCGCCCCGTTCGGGCCCACCAGCGCCATCACCGCGCCGGGCCGCACCACGAAGCTCAGCCCGTCCAGCGCCCGGCCGGAGGGATAGTCGAAGACCAGACCCTCCACATCGATCACGGCGCACCGCCAGTCCCGGATGCGCCGGCCGCCGCGGCGCCGGCCGCCCGCAGGTCGGCCGGCGTGTCCACCGAGAGGGGCGCCTCGTCCACCACCGCCGCGTCGATCCGCAGGCCGAGCTCCAGGGCGCGCAGCTGCTCGAGCTTCTCCCGCCGCTCCAGGGGCGAGGGGGGCGCTGCGGTGAAGCGGGCCAAGGCCGCGGGGCGGTAGCCGTAGACACCGATGTGGCGCCACACCGGCCCCTCTCCATAGAGGCGCGAGCGGGTGAAGTAGAGCGCCCGTCCCCGCCGTCGGCCGGGCTCCAGCGCCAGTACGGCCTTGACCACGTCTGCGTTGTCGCGGTCGGCGGGCGAGGCCTCCGGCGCCACCACCGTGGCGAGGTCGCAAGCGCTGTCGGCCAGCACCTCGGCGCAGGCGGCGACGACGGCCGGCTCCACGAAGGGCATGTCGCCCTGCAGGTTGATCACCGCGTCGTGGCGGCGCTGCGGGTCGAGCACATGCAGGGCCGCCATGATCCGGTCGGAGCCCGACGGCAGGTCCGGGTCGGTCAGCACCGCGCGTCCGCCCGCCGCCTCCACCGCCGATACAATCTCCGCGTCGCCCGCCGCCACCGCCACCGGGCCCACGCCAGCGGCCTCGGCGCGGCGCAGCACCCGCACGATCATCGGGGTTCCCGCGATATCGGCCAGCGGCTTGCCGGGCAGGCGCGAGGCCCCCATCCGGGCGGGGATCAGGATGATCGGGG
>CAXUEN010000421.1:0-2123 GCA_964249945.1 uncultured Caulobacteraceae bacterium
GTTCGACCCCCCCGCGGCGCGGGAGGCCTTTGGCAAGGCGGCGGCCATCGGGCGCAAGGCGGGGCGGCGGGTGGCCCTGACGCTCTCGGACACCTTCGTGGTGGAGCGCCACCGCGACGCCCTGCTGGCCTTCATCAAAGAGAGGGCCGACATCGTCTTCGCCAACGAGGCGGAGGCTGCGGCCCTGTTCCAGACCCGCGACTTCGGCGCGGCCCTGCAAGGCCTGTCGTCCAAGGTCGCCACCGCGGTGATCACCCGCGGCGCCGAAGGCTCGGTGATCGTGACGGGGGGGACGACGACGAGCATCGAGGCGGCCCCGGTTTCCCAGGTGATAGACACCACCGGCGCCGGCGCCCACTATGCGGCCGGCGTGCTCTATGGTTTAGCGCGCAAGCTCGACCCCCAAACCTGCGGCCGCCTGGGCGCCCTAGCCGCGGCCGAAGTGATCGCCCACTATGGCCCCCGCCCCCAGACGCCGCTGAAACAGCTGGCCCAGGCCGCCGGCCTGATCTAGGGCGGACCGCCGAGGGGAGACGACCATGGCCGACGCCTCGCCCGCGCCGCACCGCACAGCAGAGGTGCGCCGCGACACCAAAGAGACCCAGATCCGCGTCCGGGTCGACCTGGACGGGACCGGCGCCTCCAGCATCGCCACGGGCATCGGCTTCTTCGACCACATGCTGGACGGTTTCGCGCGCCATTCAAGCATCGACCTGGAGGTCGAGACCCGCGGCGACCTGCACATCGACATGCACCACACGGTGGAGGACACCGGCATCGCGCTGGGCGCCGCCGTCAGGCAGGCGCTGGACGGGTTCAAGGGCGTGAGGCGCTTCGGCCTCGCCTACATCCCCATGGACGAGACCCTGACGCGGTGCGCGCTGGACCTGTCCAACCGGCCCTACCTGATCTGGCGCGTGGCCTTCCCCCGCGACAAGGTGGGCGAGATGGACACCGAGCTGTTCAAGGAGTTCCATCACGCCTTCGCCATGAACGGCGGCGCCTGCGTGCACCTGGAGACCCTTTATGGCGAGAACAGCCACCACATCGCCGAGAGCGGCTTCAAGGCCCTGGCTCGGGCGCTGCGCCAGGCGGTGGAGCTGGACCCCAAGACCCTCGGCGTCGCACCGTCCACCAAGGGTGTGCTGTAGGCCCCCATGCCCACCGTCGCCCTGATCGACTACGGCTCGGGCAACCTACGCTCGGCGGAGAAGGCGCTCCAGCGCGTGGCCTCTACGCTCGGCGGCGGCCACGAGGTGGTGGTCACGCAGGCGCCGGAGATGATCGCGCGCGCCGACCGGATCGTGCTGCCGGGCGTGGGGGCGTTTTCGGCCTGCATGGATGCACTGGAGCAGCGCCCCGGCCTGGTGCAGGCCCTGACCGAGGCGGTGCAGGGCGGGGGGCGCCCCTTTCTGGGCGTCTGCGTCGGCATGCAGCTGCTGGCCAGCCGGGGACTGGAGTTCGGGCCTCGCGCCGGACTGGACTGGATCGGGGGCGAGGTGCGGCGGCTGGAGCCCGGCGAGGCGGGGCTGAAGGTGCCCCATGTGGGGTGGAACGACGTGACCGCCCTGCCCCACCCCCTGTTTCGGGGCGCTTCTACGTCTCAGATGTATTTCACCCACTCTTATGTGTACGACGCGGCGGACCCCGGCGCGGTAGTGGCGACCAGCGATTACGGCGGGGCGATCACTGCGGCGGTGGCGAAAGCCAACATCGCTGGAGTACAGTTCCATCCTGAGAAGTCTCAGGAGTCGGGGCTGGCGCTGATCGCGCGCTTCCTGGAGTGGCGGCCTTGATCCTCTATCCCGCCATCGACCTGAAGGGCGGCCAGTGCGTGCGCCTGCTGAAGGGCGACATGGGCCAGGCCACCGTCTTCAACGACGATCCCGCCGACCAGGCCCGCCGGTTCGCCGGCGAGGGCTTCTCCTGGCTGCACGTGGTGGACCTGGACGGTGCCATCGAGGGCCGCTCGGTGAACAAGGACGCCGTCCACGCCATCCTGCAGACCGCCGCCATCCCGGTGCAGGTGGGGGGCGGCGTGCGCAGCCTGGCGGACGTGGCGGCGTGGATCGAGGCGGGCGTCAGCCGGGTGATCCTGGGCACCGCGGCGGTGCAGGACCCCG
>CAXUEN010000421.1:2133-2472 GCA_964249945.1 uncultured Caulobacteraceae bacterium
CGGAACGCCGATGCGGCGAACGGGGCGCGGGGGCGGGGGGGGCGCCGGGGCCCCGGGGGGGGGGCTGCCCCCCCACGGGGGGCGCCCCGCCGCCGCCGAGTTCCCCGAGCAGGTGGCCGTGGCCATCGACGTGCGGCGCGGAAAGGTGGCCGTCGCCGGCTGGGTGCAGACCTCCGAGCTGGACCCCACCGACCTGGCCCGCCGGTTCGAGGACGCTGGCGTCGCCGCCCTGATCGTCACCGACATCGGCCGCGACGGCACCCTGTCCGGGGTCAACGTCGCCAAGGTGGGGGCGGTGGCGGACGCGGTGGCAATAGCGGTGATCGCGTCGGGCGGCGT
>CAXUEN010000422.1:0-2471 GCA_964249945.1 uncultured Caulobacteraceae bacterium
GGTCCTCGGAGGTGTCCGCGTCCAGGCCGCGTTCGGCCAGGACGCCCCAGGCGGGATGGGCGACGGGCAGGACGAAGGCCGCGGTGACGCCCGCCTGGACCGCGCCCCGTCGGACCAGCCCCGAGTCGGCCCGGGCGCCTGTGGCCAGGCCTAGGGCGTCAAGCACGATGGACTTGCCGGCTCCGGTCTCGCCGGTCAGCGCCGTCAGGCCGGGGCCGGGCTCCAGGTCCAGGGCCTCGATCAGCACCACGTCGCGGATGCTGAGGCCCGTCAGCATGGGGGCGCCGGCGGGCGGCCGGTCATGCGCGGGAGATCAGCTCCGGCCGATGCGGCTGAGGGCGCCGTTGGCCCGGGGCCTCGGCGGCGCCGAAGGCCGCAGCCCTTTCGAGGTGAGAAGCGCATAGGCCTTGGAATACCAGGGATCGCCCGGGAAGTTGTAGCCCAGCACCGCCCCGTCCTTGGTGGCCTCGTCGCGAAGCCCCAGGGTGAGGTTGGCCTCGACCAGACGGTACAGCGCCTCAGGCGTGTGGCTGGTGGTCTGGTACTTGTCTACCACCAGCTTGAAGCGATCGATGCTGGAGAGCGGCAGGCCCTGGCGGAGATACCAGCGGCCGATGGACATCTCCTTGCCGGCCAGCTGGTCGGAGATCATGTCCTGCTTCAGCCGGGCGTCGACGGCGTACTGGGTGGTGGGATAGCGCTTCTGCACCTCGCGGAAGGCGGTCTGGGCCTGCTGGGTGTAGCCCTGGTCGCGCTGCACGTCGACGATCTGCTCGAAGTAGCACTGCGCCTTCAGGTAGTAGGCGTAGGAGGCCGAGGGGCTGCCGGGATAGAGCGAGATGAACCGGTCGGCGGCGGCGATGGCGTCGTCGTACTGGTTGGCCTCGTAGTGGGCGAAGGCCTCCATCAGCACCGCGCGCCGCGCCCACTCGGAATAGGGGTGCTGGCGCTCCACTTCGTCGAAATAGGCGCTGGCGGCCGACCACTGGTGCTGGTCCATCCGCTCCGCGCCCGTGGCGTAGAGCAGCTCGACGGGCCGTTCCTGGTAGGCGTTGTCCGCCTTGGCGAGCTTGTCGGTGCGCCCGTGGGCGCAGCCGGCGAGGGCCGCGGCGGCGGCGAGCAGGACCAGCGCGCGGCCCTTATGCATACGAGACACCTTGAGCACGTCCTTATGAAGCCGCGAGCGCCGCTTCGGCTGATGACCCCACGTAGGCCGCCTTCTAGCGCATGCGCCGGCGGCTCGCCAATGGCGCGACGGGCCGCAGGGCCGGCCTCAGACGGCTTCGGCCAGTTCAGGCGCGAAAGTGCGCACCCGCCAAGCCGCCGGGTCCGCCATCAGGGCGCGGACCAGCCGGTTGTTCAGGGCGTGACCGCCATAGCGGGTCTCGAACCGGCCGATCACCGGCGCGCCCAGAACATAGAGGTCGCCGACGGCGTCCAGCGCCTTGTGTCGCACGAACTCGTCGCGGAAGCGCAGGGGCTCGGCGTTCAGCATGACGTCGCCGTCTAGCGCAATGGCGTTGTCCAGCGAGGCGCCCCGGGCTAGGCCCAGCCGCCGCAAGGCCTCGACCTCGTGCACGAAGCCGAAGGTGCGGGCCGCGGCCAACTGGTCACGGAAGCTGTGCTCGGTGATCGACAGATCCACCGCCTGGCGGCCGATAGCGGTCGACGGGAAGGCGATCTCGAAGGCCACCTCGAACCGGTCGCAGGGGAAGAGGACCGCCTGCTTGGAGCCATCCCTCACCTCGACCGGCGCGGTCACCTCAATGTAGCGGCGGGGCTGCGCCTGGGTGCGGCGGCCAGCGCGGTCCAGCAGCTGCACGAAGGGCAGGGCGGAGCCGTCCATGATGGGGACTTCCGGTCCGTCCACCTCGACGATGACGTTGTCCACGTCGAGCGCTGAGAGCGCAGCCATCAGGTGCTCGATGGTCGAGACGCTGACGCCGGACGCATTGCTGATTTTGGTGTTCAGCTGCGTGCAGGTGACCGCTTCCGCGCAGACGCGGATGCGGTTGTCGCAGTCGGACATGTCGCTTCGCACGAACACTACGCCGGTGTCCGCGGCTGCCGGGCGAACGGCGATGCTCACCCGCTGGCCGCTATGCACGCCCACGCCCGCACAGACCGCAGGACCGGCCAGGGTGTGCTGGAGCAGCAAGGATCCGTTCAATGCATCACATCCCGTTACGGCCGCAGCCTACACGCCGCCTTTGCACCCCTGGCTCTTCTACGGGGTCCAAGACAAGGCCTGAAGACAAGTTCTGTTTCGGACTGTTACCCAGGTGGGCGCGGCCAAAGTATGGTGACGGCTGCGGTCGAATAGACACAGAAAAGCCCGGCCTTTCGGCCGGGGCTCTGAAGTCGTTTCGAAGATGTGGTGCGTGTCAGTTGGCGAGGCGGCGGAGGAAAGACGGGATATCCAGGTCCTCGGTCGCGTCGTGGGGCTCGGGCGCCGGCTGCAGGGCCGGCTG
>CAXUEN010000423.1:0-2471 GCA_964249945.1 uncultured Caulobacteraceae bacterium
GCGCGACTGCTCGCTGCAGCGCCGCCACCAGAAGGTGATCGAGGAGGCGCCTGCCCCCGGCATGGACGCCGCCACCCGCGAGGCCGTCTGCGCCTCAGCCGTCCGCGCGGCGAAGGCGGTGGCCTACGAGGGCGCCGGCACGGTGGAGTTCATCGCCGACGCCAGCGAGGGCCTCGTGGCCTCCCGCATCTGGTTCATGGAGATGAACACCCGGCTCCAGGTCGAGCACCCGGTCACCGAGGCGATCACGGGTGAGGACCTCGTGGAATGGCAGCTCCGCGTCGCCTCGGGCGAACCGCTGCCCAAGCGCCAGGACCAGCTGGCGATCAGCGGCCACGCCGTGGAGGCGCGACTCTATGCGGAGAACCCGGCGTCGGGCTTCCTGCCCTCCACCGGCCACCTCAAGCGCCTGCGGCTGCCCGCCAGCGTGCGGGTGGACAGCGCGGTGGAGGAGGGCTCGGAGGTCAGCCCCTTCTACGATCCCATGATCGCCAAGCTGATCGCCCACGCCCCCACGCGAGAGACCGCCGCCGCGCAGCTCGCCCAGGCCTGCCGCGAGGTTGAGGTCTGGCCGGTGAAGACCAACGCCGCCTTCCTCGCCCGCTGCCTGGCCGAACCGGACTTCGTGGCTGGGCGAGTGGATACCGGCTTCATCGGCGGACGCCTGGACACCCTCGTCCCTGCGTCGGACGAGATGGACCCCGCCCTCGCTGCCGCCGCCGCGGTGGCGAGGATCGCCGGGGCGGATGCGGTCCCGAGGCTATTCCCGTGGGAGGCGCCCCCGGGACCCATGGTGGGGTTCCGCATCAACGGCGGCGGAGCGCCGGTGCGCCTGGACGGCGGGACGACGATGGTCGAGGCGCTCGTCTCGGCCGAGGACGACACCCGGTGGTCGGCGGAGGTCGACGCCTTCTCCTTTCCGGTGGAAGTCGCTCGCGGCGGAGTGCTGGTCGACGGCGCGCGCTACGGCTTGGCCACGGGCGAAGACGCCTGGGTGCTGTTCCGGAACGGTGAGGCCCACGCCTTCACCGACTTCGACCCAGGCGAGGCCGGTGCGGAGGCCGCTGGCGACGGCGCCGTCACCTCGCCCATGCCCGGCCGCATCGTGGCGGTCCAAGTAGCCAGGGGCGACCGGGTGGCCAAGGGCGCGCCCCTGCTCACCCTAGAAGCCATGAAGATGGAGCACGTCCTCACCGCCCCCTTCGACGGCGTGGTGGCCGAGCTGGCCGCCGAGGCGGGTGTTCAGGTGTCCGAAGGCGTGGTGCTGGTGAAGCTTGAGGCGGCGGCCTGAGTCCGGTCGCCTCGGAGAGGCTCGCCATCCGGGACTTCTCTCCCCCTGCGGAAGCGGGAGGGGACAGGCGAAGCCTGGTGACGGGGCGTCACCGGCGCCGGTAGACCAGCAGCCGGCGCGACGCCCCCTCCGTCACGGCGCGTATCCGCGCCGCGCCTATGAGCGCCTTCGCGCTCAAACCCCGCTGCGCAGGGGAGGAGAAGGGCCTCAGCGCACTTTCGTGGCGGCGCGCAGGTAGGCCATGTTCCCTGCCGCGACCTCCGGCGGCAGGTCCTCGCGCATCAGGCTCTCGGCGTCGGCGAGCTTGCCCTCCATGCCCAGGACGAGGGCCAGGTTCTGCCGCTCCTGGGCCGAGGCGCCGGGCTGGGCGGCGGCCTGGCGCAGGTAGGCCTCGCCCTGGGCCGCTTGGCCGTGGGTGGCGTACCAGAGGCCGAGGTTGGACAGCACCGCGGGGTTGCCCGGCGACAGCGCCAGGGCCTGGCCGTAGGCGTCGCGGGCGGCGGCCGGTTGCTGGTTTTGGTCGTGGGCCACCGCCATCAGGGAGTAGACGCGCCAGTCGCGCGGCGCGAGCTTCTCCGCCCGACGCAGCGGGTCCAGGGCGTAAAAGCCCTTGCCGGCGGCGACCGCCGCCCGGGCGGTCTCCAGCAGGGCCTCCACGTCGTCCGGGTAGAGCACCAGCACCTTGGCCGCGGCGTCGGTGGCTTCCGGATAGCGGCCGAGGCCGCGGAGCGCCGCGGCCAGCTCCACCCCGGCCTGAGCGTCAGTGGGATCGATCCCGGCCTCGCGCGCCCAGAAGGCGGAGCGGGCCAGCGGGTCCAGCCGGTCGGCGGCCGCGCGCTCCTGGGCGTTGGCCTTCTTGGGCGTGGCCGCTGCCGAATCGGCCTTGGCGGCGGGCGCCGCCTCCGGCTTGGAGCCGCCGAACGGCCATGCGGCCGCAGGGCCGGCGAGGGCGCAAACGGTCAGGAGCAGCGCGAGGACGGTTGCGGTCGGCTTCGGGTTGCGACACATCTTCGAGACCTTGCGGGAGCGGGAGCATCCGCGGCAGTCTCCGCGCGCCGCCCTCAAGGAAGCGTTAAGCATGACCGCCCCATTGGGGCCCACCACCGGAGCCGCGCCCCACGTGACCGCCGTCCACGACACCTTGATCGCCGGCGGAGCCCCCGACCCGGCTCTGATCCAC
>CAXUEN010000424.1:0-2464 GCA_964249945.1 uncultured Caulobacteraceae bacterium
CGCGCCCACCTCCATTTACCGCTTGCGCTTTCAGGGGCGTCCACAGATGCCGTTCAGGTCGCGTACGTTGGAGATCGTTTGACCTTCAAGCTGCGTTTAAAGCACTTAAGTAGGACACTATTATTGGACCTCCTCGCTGGATCCTGCGCTTGGCTACATGTGCTTGAATAGGTGCCGGAAGGCCTCGCTGACGGGCAGGCGTGTCGGGCGAGAACGCAGTTTGACGCTCACGCCCGCTATGCTCTTGGTCACAGACTCTATCGCTTCTATGTTGACGATGGTCGAGCGGTGTATCTGCCAGAAGCAGTTCGGGTCGAGCTCGCCGGCCAGTTCCTTGATCGAGCGGCGGATGGCGGCTTCGCGGCCGGCGGTGAAGACCGTGGTGTACTTATCCTCCGCCTGGAAGTAGGCGATATCCTGCACCATGATCAGGTCGACTTCGCTGCCGCGCGAGGCCTTGATCCAGCGCAGGTACTCCTTGGGCCGGGCGTTCAGCGCCAGCTGCTGGATCAGCTCCTCCACCGACATGGGCGAGCTGGCCAGCCGCTCCTTCAGCCGCCGCAGCGCCGTGGCCAGGCGCAGGTCGTCGTAGGGCTTCAGCACGTAGTCGATGGCGCCGGCCTCGAAGGCGGCGATGGCGTGGGAGTCGTAGGCGGTGATGAACACGATGTGGCATTGGCCCGAGACCTGCTGGGCCACCTGCAGCCCGTCGATCCCCGGCATCTCGATGTCGAGGAACAGGACGTGGGGCTGGTGCACGTCGAACATGGCGAGCGCCTCTATGCCGTTGGCGGCGACGCCTGAGATTCTGAGTTCCGGCCACAGGGCCTTCAGCCGCGCCTGGAGGTCGGCGCGCAGGACCGGTTCGTCCTCGGCGATCAGCGCCCTGACCGAGGAGTCCTTCACCGGTGCGGCTCCGGCGTCTTGAGTTCGATGATCAGGGAGCGCACCTCCCCTCCGCCGTAGTTCTCCACCTCGTGGGTGACCGCGGGTTCGTAAAAGCTGTCGCCGGCCTTCATCTCCACCAGAGTGGCGCGCCCGTTCTGGGCCACCCTGACCTTGGCCGGAGTCAGCAGCACGGTGACGTGGGCGGGATGGGAGTGGATGCCGACGCCGCAGACACCCATGCCGGGACGTGCGGTGAACTCCAGCACCCGCACCTTGTCGTTGTCCAGCACCAGACGATAGCTGCGTGGCTGCACGACCGCCGCGTTTTGGGCCAAGGCCGGCCCCGCCGTGCTCAGGCCGAGGGCCAGTAGCCAGGCCGGTGAGGACGGACGGCGGATCATGCTCGAGCTCCCTTGGCGTCCTGGCCTGCGCACCGGTTCAGGCCGCACGGGGCGGGGGTCCGCCCGGCGGCCCGACGTGCAGTTCCGCGATCAAGGGCGCAGGCGCCTCGGCCGCCATCATCGCGCCTAGGCCAAGGTCCTGGCGTATGGCGCTGCGCAGGCGCTGCAGCAGCAGCAGGGGCAGCGGTCGAGGCGACGGCGCGCCGATCCGAACGACGAAGGCGTTGGCATCCGGGCTGGCGGTGACCTCCACCTCCGCGTCGGGCGGCGTCGACCGGCTGAGACGATCGAGCGCGGGCAACAGGCGCAGCGGCGGGAACGGCAGGTCGGCGGGCGGCGTCTCCAGGGCGAGCCGCCAGACGGGCGGGCCCGCCAGCAGGGCCTCGCGCAGCACGGCGTAGCGGTCGATGACGGCCAGCTCCGCCGCCAGGGTGGAGGTCCCGCTGCGCAACCCCGGCATGGCCGCGCGAAGGAAGGCGATGAGCAGGTCGAACAATCGGTCGCCGGCCTGCCGGTCCTCGGCATAGACGCGCCTCAGCACCGCCAGCGCCTCTAGCAGCATGCCCGGCTGCATCTGCCCGCGGACGGCCTGCAGCCGCGCCTCCCGCAACCGACTCTCGGCTTCGTTGCGGCTCAGGCGCACGGCCGCCAAGCGGCGGCGCAACGCCTGGGTGCGGCGGATGGTGAGGAAGCCCAGCGCGTAGAAGCCGCCGTAGAACAGGTTGACCCACAGGTCGTAGACGGCGAGGTCCAACACGTGCGCCCGGGACAGGTGGCCTGCACTTCCCGGCATCAGGGTGTTGTGGCCCGCCACCCCCACCCCCACGATCCAGGCGCAGAGCAAGACCAGGGGAAGCACCAGCCGCGGCCTGCGGGTATCCTCCGCCAGCTTGGCACCGCAGGCCCAGACCAGGCCCACGCAGCACCAGTGGAAGCCGAGATACGACATGAAGACCAGCAGGTCGGGAAGATCCAGGTCCCCCACCGGCTGGACGAGGCTCACGGCCAGCAGCACGACCCCGCCCCACAGAAGCCCGCAGATGATCGCGTGACGCCATCGGAACCGCTCTCCCTCCCGATCCGCCGTCACGCCTGCCGCACGGGGATGCGCACGACCGCACGCACCCCTCGCGGCACGTTGGCCTTCAGCTCGAAGCGCGCGGCCGGGCCGTAGA
>CAXUEN010000425.1:0-2444 GCA_964249945.1 uncultured Caulobacteraceae bacterium
ACGCAAACTACCCAAACTAGCACTACATGAAGCTACAACCCCACTACACAGAAAATATGTAGCGCGTGCTTCACAACACCCCCAAGGTGATCGTGCAGACGGGCCACGACGGCCAGATCGTACTGCCGCCCGACCTCTTCCGCTCCAGGTCCAGCCCCCCGCCGACCCAACCCTCTGCGCAGGGACAGGCGGCGCCCCAGAGCCTGGCGCCCGCGGACGCGCAGACCGGGCCGACCGCCTGATGCGGCGCGCTCACGTGCTCGCGCCGTCGACCGTGTTCGCAGCGCTGTGCCTGCTGGCCGGCGCCAACGCCGTCTACAGGGTCGGCCAGGCCCAGCAGGCCGTGCTCCTGCGCTTCGGCCAGGCCGAAGCGGTCGTCAACGGCGGCCCCTTGCCGACGGCTGCGGGACTGCACCTGAAGTGGCCGTTCGTGGATCAGGTGGCGATGTTCGATCGCCGCATCCTGGCGCTGAGCACCGCGCCCGTGGTGCTCGCGGGCCCGACGCCGGCCACGCTGCAGGGCGACCTGCGCTACCGCATCCTCGATCCGCTCCGCTTCTACCGGTCGCTGGGCGATGGGCAGGTCGGGGCGCAGAGGCTGTCCCAGCTGCTCCAGGACGGCCTGGGGCGGGCTGTCTCGGGCGCAGGCTCCCAAGCCTCGCCGGCGGCGTTGGACGGCGCCCTGCTGGACGACCTGCGCGCCCGGTCGGCGGGGCTCGGCGTGGCCGTCCTGGACGCCCGCGTCGTCGATGCAGCCCCGCCGGCCTCCACCGTCGACGTCGTAGCCGCCCGGATGCAGGAGGTCGAGACCCAGCAGGCGACCCAGGCCAAGGCCGACGGTGAACAGCTGCGGCCCGATTTCTACGTTTATGGCGGCGCCGGCGACGCCGCGGGCCTGCGCGGCGAGGGCGAGCGGCAGGCGCTGGAGTTCCGCGGCGACGGCGACGCCCAGCGTGCAGCGATCCTCGGCGTCGCCTATGGCGCGGACCCCGGCTTCGCTCGCTTCTTCCGGCGCCTGGAGGCCTACGATCAGGCCTTCAACCCCGACAACACCACCCTGGTGCTCTCGCCGGACAACGCCTTCCTGGACCTGTTCGGGCACGGCTCTGGCGCCGCCAGGCCGGCGCGCTAGCCGGCGCCGGTCACCTCGGCGACGGCCGAAAGCAGGCGCTCGAAGTCGCGGCGGTCCAGCGCGCCGATGCAGCCGATGCGGAAGCTCTCCGCCAGAGTCAGCTTGCCCGGATAGATCAGGAAGCCCCGCTCCGACAGGCCGTCGTAGAACGGCTGGAAGGCGAACCGGCCATCGTCCGGCGTGCGGAAGGTGGCGATGATCGGGGCCTGCAGGGCGCGGGGCAGGTAGAGTTCGAAGCCAAGCGCGGCCATGCCCTCCACCAGCACATCCAGGTTGTCGCTGTAGCGCGCCAACCGGGCCGGCGGGCCGCCCTCGGCCTCCAGCGACCGTAGCGCCTCCACCAGGGCCGCCACCACCTGGACCGGCGGGGTGAAGCGCCATTGCCCGTTGGCCTCGAAGCCGCGCCATTGGGCGTGCAGGTCCAGGCTGAGGGAGGCGCAGACGCCCTCAGCCGCCGCCAGGGCGTCGCGCTCGATGAGGGCGAAGCCCAGCCCCGGCGCCCCCTCCAGGCCCTTGTTGCTGGAGGCGATCACGGCCGCGACGGGGGTGAGCCCGAGATCGATCGGCAAGGCGCCGAAGCTCGCCATCGCGTCCAGCAGCAGCTTGGCGCCGTGGCGCGCCACGACCTTCGCCACCGCCTCCAGCGGGTTCAGCAGGCCCGTGGTCGTCTCGCAGTGGACCAGGGCGACGTGGGAGATCGACGAGTCGGCCTGCAGGGCCGCATCCACCACGTCGGGCTCGACTGCAACGTTTTCCGCCCAGCGCAGGGCGCGCACGTCGAGGCCGAGGCGAGTGGCGATGGCGATCATCCGCTCGCCATAGGCGCCGTTGGCCAGGACCAGCAGCCGCGCGCCGTGGCCCACCAGGGTGGCGATGGTCGCCTCCACCGCGTAGGTGCCGCTGCCCTGCAGGGGCACGGCGGCGTGCGTTCCCTCCCCGGCCGCCACGGCCAGCAGGCGCGTCCGCAGTTCGGCGGTGAGCGCGATGAAGGCCGGATCCCGCGAGCCCCAGTCGTCCAGCATGGCGCGCCGGGTGGACTCGCGCGTGGTCAGCGGTCCGGGGGTGAGTAGGATGGGGGCGGGACTCACAGCGCCTCCTGGGACGGGTTCGCGGCGAGGGGGCTGAGCGCCGCGCGCGCCGAGCGCAGCTCGCTCCACTGCCACAGCATCAGGCCGGGCGCCCCCAGTGCGATCTCGCGCACGCGGCGGATCAACGACAGCGCCAGGGCGGCCGGGGGCGCGATGCCGAATAGGCCGCACACAAGCACGTAGCCGCCCTCCTGCACGCCCAGCGCGCCTGGAATGGCGAAGCC
>CAXUEN010000426.1:0-2438 GCA_964249945.1 uncultured Caulobacteraceae bacterium
TGATGAACTGACGCAGCGCCGGGTTGGCGTTCTCCGGCGACCATGCGGCGTAGAAAGTGACGACGTCGGTGGGGCTCGTAAGCGAGCGAAAGACCACTCCCGGGACGGGCAAGGCCGCGCCGGCTTCACTGGCGAGGCTGACACCGAAGCCCATGGCGATCAGGTTCAGCAGGCTGTCGCGGCCTACCGCGATGCGCTCCACCTCGGGCCGATGGCCAAGACCCATCATGTGGTGGACAACATGGTCATGCACCTCGGCTCCGCATTCCGCTTCGGTAGCGAGGAAGCGTTCTCCCTCAAGATCAGCCCAGCTGACCTCGGCGCGGTCCGCGAGCCTGTGGCTGTCCGGCAGAGTGACAAAGACCGGCTCGCTCCAGAGCTCCGCTGTGTCGCAGCCGCCCGCACCGCCTGAACCGATCACGAATGCCACGTCCAACCGCCGCTGCCGGATCAGCGTCAGGAGTGTCCGCCGGCACTCTTCCCTCAGCTCGACCGCAACGTGGGGGTGGTCGGTTCGGTAGCGGCGAACCAACTCGCGAAGGAAGCCTCCGGACAGCGGCGTATAGAACCCCAGATGAAGCCGACCTTCCTCGCCGCGGCCGTTCGCACGGGCCGCCGCCGCGGCGTGGTCGATGTCGCTCAGAGCCGCCCGGGCCTCCGGAAGGAAACGCTCGCCGGCGCTCGTCAGGCGAGAGCCGCGCGAGCCCCGCTCGAACAAAGCGACCTGAAGCTGCTCTTCGAGCGCCTGCACCCGCCGGCTTAGGACCGACTGGTTCACGCCAAGGGCCGCCGCTGCTTGGCGAAAGCCGAGATGTTCCGCGACGGCCACGCTGTAGGTGAGCGCCGTCAGGTCCAGGGACGCAATCGAACCGGGGGCGAATGACCCAACCATGACGGGCAGAGTGAGCCAGCTCACGTGAACCGAAGCTGACTGCCTGGCGACTGGGAGAGCCGGCCGGTGGGTCAGGTTCGTCGCGCATCGTCGGTAAGCCGGGCAGAACACGGCATTCCGTGGTGTCTGGGTGGTGTCCAGCGCTCCAGCTAAGTAGTTTCCCTGAAGGGGCCGCCTAGCTAATTAGCTGATTATACGAGGAAATTTGGAGCGGGCGAAGGGATTCGAACCCTCGACCCCAACCTTGGCAAGGTTGTGCTCTACCACTGAGCTACGCCCGCTCATCGGCGCGTCCCGCGAGGGCCTGGGCCGCCGGGGGAGGCGGCCTTAAAGCAGAAGCTTCCAGGGTTGGCAAGCGGAGGCCTGCGCGCCTCTGGCAGCCTAGCGCCCGATGCGGGGGGTGCGCAGGCGGCGGCGGTTCACGTGGTCGGCGGCCGCCGGTTCCTGGGCGGGCGTCTCGCCGCGGAAGTAGAAGCGCTGCCAAGCTTCGCGCACGGCGTCGGGATCCCTGCGGCCGAGCTTGGCGTTGAAGTTCGCCCGTTCCTTCAGCCAGGTCTCGTACTGGCCGCGCAGGTCGGGCTCCGAGGCCAGGGAGCGGCGCACCGGCTGCACCTGCTCCAGCGCCCGGTGGGGGGTGAGGCTGATGAAGCAGAAGGGCTCGCCCCGGTCGAAGCGCACCTTGCCCGGGCGGGTGAACAGCCAGTTCATGGTGAAGGGGAAGGGCAGCCAGTCGGTCTCCACGATGCCGGCCAGGGGCTGGATCCCATCCTTGATGTGGTTGGGCGGCCCGCCGGTCCACAGGTCCCAGCCGGGGCGGGTGCGGAACAGGTAGCCCGTGTGCATCGTCAGCACGCCGCCGCTGAAGTGGGTCTTGGCGAAGTCGTGGAAGTCCGGGTGCGGGCGGTCTGGGGTGAGGCGGATGTCCTCGATGGCCGGGCCGCCGGTCCACTCGGCGGTGAAGCCGATGGGGCAGAGGATCTCCCAGCCCGTGGTGTTGGCCATGGTCATGGGCAGGCAGCGATAGGGGTGGCGCTCGGCGAAGCGGTCCATCCACACCCGGTTGGGCCGGCCCGGCACGATCTCCGGGGGGCGGTTGGTCAGCACGAAGCAGTCCAGCTCCATGGGCGGGGTGTCGCCGGTCAGGTCGATGCGCAGGGTCCGGGGCGCCGCCGGCCCGTCCGGCGCGATCTCGGGCGGGATCGGAGGCGAGGGATCGATGTCGGCCATGGCTGCAGCTAAACGCTCCACGGATGCAGGCGTCAAACCCCGCCGGAGCCGATGATGGACCAGGCCCCCTTCACCCGCGCAGGGCTGTTCGCCTTCCTGGACGCCCACGGGGTGGACCACGCCACCACCGCGCACGCCCCGGTGTTCAGGGTGGAGGAGGGCGCGGCGATCAAGGCGGCGCTGCCCGGCGGCCATACGAAGAACCTGTTCCTGAAGGACGCCCGGGGCCGGCTCTGGCTGATCAGCGCGCTGGGCGACACGCGCATCAACCTGAAGCGGACGGCGGGGGCGATCGGGGCGGCCAAGCTGTCGTTCGGCT
>CAXUEN010000427.1:0-2396 GCA_964249945.1 uncultured Caulobacteraceae bacterium
CCATCTGGGCGTCGCCGGCGCGGAGCGACGCCAGCGTCTGGCCGAAATCGCGCACCAGGTCCGGCCGCATGCGGGCCGCGTAGGTCGTAGCGGACGGCGAGACCCCACCGCGTTCGAGGGCTTCGCCCGCCGCGGTCCAGGCCTCCAGGCCGCCGTCGAGCACCTGGACGGCCTCATGGCCCATGGCGCGCAGGCTCCACCAGACCCGGGGGGCCGAGGGGATGGGACGACGATCGTAGACCACCAGGTGGTCGACCTCGCTGACGCCGAGCCGACCCATCGCCTCGCCGAACAGTTCCGGCGAAGGCAGCATGTGCGGGAGCGGGCTCGCGGCGTCGGCGATGGCGTCGATGTCGAAGAAGACCGCGCCCGGCAGGTGGCCGGTCAGATACTCCGCCCGGGCGTCGCGGCCGGCGTCCGGCATGAACCAGGTGGCGTCCACCAGCCTCACGCCCGGCCGCCCCAAGGCGCCCTGGAGCGCCTCCACGCTGATCAGAGGGTCCATCATCGCGCTCCCTGCAGCCAAGCCGGCACGGGCAGGCGATGCTCCGCCAGGAAGGCCGGGTTGAACAGCTTGCTCTGGTAGCGCGCGCCGTAGTCGCACAGGATGGTCACGATGGTCCTGCCCGGTCCCAGCGTCCGGGCCAGCCGCACGGCGCCGGCGATGTTCACGCCCGACGAGCCGCCGAGGCACAGCCCTTCATGCTCGACCAGGTGGAAGACGTGCTCCACCGCCTCGGCGTCGGGGATCTGGAAGGCGTGGTCGATGGTCAGTCCCTCCAGGTTGGCCGTGATGCGGCCCTGGCCGATGCCCTCGGTAACGGACGCGCCTTCCGAGTGCAGTTCACCCCCGGAATAGTAGCTGAACATGGCCGACCCCATTGGGTCCGCCAGCCCAATGGAGACGGCGCCGCCCTTCTGCTCCCGCAGCGCCTGGGCCACGCCGGCCAGGGTGCCGCCGGAGCCGATGGCGCAGATGAACCCATCCACCGCGCCGCCCGTCTGCTGCAGGATTTCCGGCCCCGTCGTCAGGTAGTGGGCCTGGCGGTTGGCGAGGTTGTCGAACTGGTTGGCCCAGACCGCGCCGTTGGGCTCAGCTGCGGCGCGCTCCTCCGCCAGCCGGCCGGACACGCGCACGTAGTTGCCGGGGTTGGCGTAGGGGACCTGGTCCACCTCCACCAGCTCGGCGCCCAGCAGCCGCAGCGCCGCCTTCTTCTCTTCCGACTGGCTGCGGGGGATGACGATCAGGGTGCGGTAGCCCAGCGCCGAGCCCACCATGGCCAGGCCGATGCCGGTGTTCCCGGCCGTGCCCTCCACGATCAGGCCGCCAGGGCGCAGGCGCCCCTCCGCCTCGGCCTGGCGGATGATCTGAAGCGCGGCGCGGTCCTTCACCGACTGGCCGGGATTCATGAACTCCGCCTTGCCCCAGATCTCGCAGCCGGTCTCCTCGCTCGCGCGCTTCAGCCGGATCAGGGGCGTATGGCCAATGGCGTCGACCACGCTGTGGGCCTGGATCATGGGAACTCGGCTCTGCGACAGGCGGGGTAACTAGGCGCGGCGGTCAGGAGGCGCAATCGTCGCGTAGCTTGCCAGTCACGGGGCTTGGGGCCAATTACGATGCAGATTTCAACTCTCAAGTGACAGTTCAAGCCGCTGTCGTTGGAGACCCGCTTGTCCGAACTTCCGCCCACGCGCCCCAACGCCGTCGTGCTGGCTGGCCGCTCCGGCCGACGCCAAGTGCGGATCGGCAACGGCGAGCGGCTGAGCGTCATAGCCGGGCCCTGCCAGATGGAGAGCCGCGCCCACGCCTTGGAGATGGCCCACGCGCTGCGCGAGATCGCCGACCGGCTGGACGTGGGGATGGTCTACAAGACGTCGTTCGACAAGGCGAACCGCACTTCGGCCAACGCCGCCCGCGGGCTGGGGCTGGAGGCGGCGCTCCCCGTCTTCGCCGAGATCGGCGAGGCCACGGGCCTGCCCACTCTCACCGACGTGCACGACGCCGCTCAGTGCGCCGAGGTGGCGCAGGCGGTGGACGTGCTGCAGATCCCCGCCTTCCTCTGCCGCCAGACCGACCTGCTGCTGGCCGCCGCGGCGACGGGAAAGCCCGTGAACGTGAAGAAGGGACAGTTCCTGGCGCCCTGGGACATGAAGAACGTGGTCGCCAAGATCACCCAGGCCGGGAACCCGAACGTGCTGGCCTGCGAGCGGGGCGTCTCCTTCGGCTACAACACGCTGGTCTCCGACATGCGCGCTCTTCCCGAACTGGCGCGCATCGGCTGCCCGGTGGTGTTCGACGCCACCCACTCCGCCCAGCAGCCGGGGGGGCAGGGGGCGAGTTCCGGCGGAGAGCGGGAATACGTGCCGGTGCTGGCCCGGGCGGCGGTGGCGGTGGG
>CAXUEN010000428.1:0-2114 GCA_964249945.1 uncultured Caulobacteraceae bacterium
TTGCCCTTGGACTTGGACATCTTCTGCCCGCGCTCGTCGCGCACCAGGCCGTTGATGACCACCCGGCGGAACGGGACCTCGCCTCGAAACTCCAGCCCCATCATCATCATCCGCGCCACCCAGAAGAAGATGATGTCGAAGCCGGTGACCAGGGTGTCGGTGGGGTAGAAGCGCTGCAGGTCCGGAGTGTCCTCCGGCCAGCCGAGGGTGGAGAAGGGCCACAGGGCGGAGGAGAACCAGGTGTCGAGGACGTCTTCATCGCGGAAGATGACTGATGGTGAGGTCGGCGTCATCCGTCTGGACTCCGGCCAGCCCTCAAACCGAACGTCTGTCACTCCGACCTGTGTTCCGTAATAGGCTTGTGCCTGTGCCAGAGCTTCAGCTTCTGTTTCAGCAACAAAAATTTTTGGATACTCGCGATTGTAGATAAAGCTGTTTTGAGAGGCACCGAAGATTTTCTTAACCCATGTACGATCCTCTTCGTGCGCATCATCCCACTTCGTCGGCCCATACCAAGCCGGTATCCGATGCCCCCACCAGAGCTGGCGCGAGATGCACCAGGGTTCGATGTTGCGCATCCATTCGAAGTAGGTCTTCTCCCAGTTCCGTGGCTCGAAGACGGTGCGACCGTCCTCCACAGCCGCGATCGCCGGCGCCGCCAGGGTCTTGGCGTCCACGTACCACTGGTCGGTGAGGAAGGGCTCGATCACCACGCCGGAGCGGTCGCCGTGCGGCTGGGCGATCAGCTTGTCCTCGATCTCGCGCAGCAGGCCCAGCGCCTCGATCTCCTGCACCACCATGCGCCGGGCTATCTCACGGTCAACGCCATGGTAACGCTCCGGTATCGGGCCAGCCATGCGCGCGCGCTCGTCCATGATGGAGATCATCGACAGGCCGTGCCGCTGGGCCACCTGAAAATCGTTG
Organism: uncultured Caulobacteraceae bacterium; assembly: GCA_964249945.1. Classification (GTDB taxonomy): domain Bacteria; phylum Pseudomonadota; class Alphaproteobacteria; order Caulobacterales; family Caulobacteraceae; genus CAHJWH01. Next base: position 925 of record CAXUEN010000428.1, read on the forward strand.
AAGTCGTGCGCGCCGGTGATCTTCACCGCGCCTGAGCCCTTCTCCGGGTCCGGGTATTCGTCGGCGATGATGGGGATCAGCCGGTCGGCGATGGGCAGCTTCACCATGCGGCCGACGAACTTGGCGTAGCGCTCGTCGTCCGGATGCACAGCCACCGCGCCGTCGCCGAGCATGGTCTCAGGGCGCGTGGTGGCGATGACGATCTCGCTAACGCCGTCGATGGGCTCGCCCTCCAGCGGATAGGCGAACCACCACATCTTGCCGGCGATCTCGCGGGTCTCGACCTCCAGATCGCTGATGGCCGTCTGCAAGTGCGGGTCCCAGTTCACCAGCCGCTTGTCGCGGTAGATCAGGCCCTTGGCGTGCAGCTCCACGAACACCTTGCGCACCGCCGCCGACAGGCCGTCGTCCAGGGTGAAGCGCTCGCGGCTCCAGTCGCACGAGGCGCCGAGCCTTCGCAGCTGCTGGGTGATGGTCCCGCCGGACTGTGCCTTCCACTTCCAGATGCGGTCAACGAAGGCGTCGCGGCCCATATCGCGCCGGCCCACGTTACCCTCGGCGGCGAGCTGACGCTCCACCACCATCTGGGTGGCTATGCCGGCGTGGTCGGTGCCCGGGAGCCACAGGACGGCCTCGCCCCGCATGCGGTGATAGCGGGCGAGGATGTCCTGCAGCGTGGTGTTCAGCGCATGGCCGATGTGCAGCGAGCCCGTGACGTTGGGCGGCGGAATGACCATGCAGAAGGGCTTGGCGTCCGGATTGCGCGCCAGGGCCTCCTCGGGGCGGAAGGCGCCCGAAGCTTCCCAGCGGGCGTAGAGGCGCGGTTCCGCGGACTTGGGGTCGAAGGTCTTTTCCAGCATGGCCGTGCGGGGAAAGCGCGGCGTGGCTGCCGATGCAAGCTAAAACCCCTCTCCCGCAGGGGAGAGGGAGGTTACGTCGTCAGCCCCGTCTGCGCGTATCTCGCCCCCATGCCCTTCAGCACCTCCAGCGGCACGGAGCCGGAGTTCAGCACCACGTCGTGGAAGGCCTTGATGTCGAATCGCGGACCCAGGCTCGCGCGCGCCTGGTCGCGAAGCTGGTTGATGATGGTGTGGCCGATCTTGTAGCTCGGCGCCTGGCCGGGCCAGACGCAGTAGCGCTCGACCTCGTTGGCCGCGATCGAGCGGACTGGCAGCTCGGCACCCTTTCCG
>CAXUEN010000428.1:2124-2393 GCA_964249945.1 uncultured Caulobacteraceae bacterium
CCAGCGATCCGTCGTTGTCCATCTTCCAGCGGATGGCGTACTCGCGCGTCCAGCCCATGGTGTGGACGCCGGTGTCGAGCACCATGCGGCAGGCGCGCCACAGCTCCGACTTCAGGTAGCCGACCCGGCCGAGCGGATCGTGGTCGTACATGCCGAGCTCGTCGGCGAGCTGCTCGGCGTAGAGGGCCCAACCCTCGGCGTAGCCGGAATAGTTGCCGGTCTTGCGGATCAGGGGCTGGCCGGGGATGTGCTGGGCGGTGGAGATCTGC
>CAXUEN010000429.1:0-2391 GCA_964249945.1 uncultured Caulobacteraceae bacterium
GGAGGAAAAGGGTCCCGCCTGGCGCGATCCGGCGCTCCGCACCCGCGCCACGGTGATCCTCATGGTGCTCGCAGTGGCCCTGAACGCGGCGGTCTGCGGCGTTCTCTCCGGCCCGTTCGCGCGCTACGAGGCGCGGGTGCTGTGGCTCATCCCCGCCGCCGCCCTGCTGCTGTGGGCCGCAAGGCGCGCGCTGACCCGCTGACCTGGACTCCGCATCGGCCTATATGAGCGTCGATGAGCGACGTCCTCGCGCCCTCCACGACCGTCGACCCGCCCTCCGACACCTCTGAGCACCAGCCCAGCGGCCTGAAGGGCCTCGCCCTGGTGCAGGACGAGGTGAAGCGCCTGCCCGACGCGCCGGGCGTCTACCGCATGATCGGGGCCGAGGCCGAGGTGCTCTACGTCGGAAAGGCGCGGTCGCTGAAGAAGCGGGTGGGCCACTACGCCCAGGGGCGGTTCCACTCCCAGCGCATCGGCCACATGGTGGCCCTGACCCGCTCGATGGAGTTCATCACCACCGAGACCGAGGCCCAGGCGCTCCTGCTGGAGTCCAACCTTATCAAGAGGTTGAAGCCGCGCTTCAACGTGGTGCTGCGCGACGACAAGAGCTTCGCCGAGATCCTGCTGAGGCGCGACCATCCCGCCCCCCAGGTGAGGAAGCACCGGGGCGCCCACACCATCAAGGGGGACTACTTCGGGCCGTTCGCCAGCACCTGGGCGGTGAACCGGACGGTGAACATCCTGCAGAAGGCCTTCCTGCTGAGGTCCTGTTCGGATAGCGTCTACGACAGTCGGACGCGTCCGTGCATGCTCCACCAGATCAAGCGGTGCTCGGCGCCCTGCACCGGCCTGATCTCCCAAGACGACTACGCCAAGCTGGCTGACGAGGCGCACCAGTTCCTCTGCGGCAAGTCTCGCTCTGTGCTTCAGCGCCTTTCCGCCGACATGACCCAGGCCGCCGAAGACATGGAGTTCGAGCGCGCCGCCAAGCTCAGGGACCGCATCCGGGCGCTCAGCGCCATCTCCATGGAGCAGTCCATCAACCCCGAAACGGTGGAGGAGGCCGACGTCTTCGCCCTGCACGTGGAAGGCGGACAGGCCTGCGTGCAGGTGTTCTTCTTCCGCGCGGGCCAGAACTGGGGCAACCGCGCCTACTTCCCCCGGGTCAACACCATGGTGACCGATAGCCGCTCCGAGGAGGCCCCGGCCGAGCTCGCGAACCCCCGCGATAAGGCCGAGATAAGGCTAGCCAGCCACGACCCTGGCGGCGAGATAGGCGAGGACACGCCCGCCGCCCCCGAACCCGACGAGTGCGGGGCCATCATGGACGCCTTCCTCGGCCAGTTCTACGAGGACAAGCCGGTCCCGCGCCTGGTGCTCCTCTCCCACGACGCTCCCAACCGCGAACTGCTGGCGGAGGCCTTCTGCGTCAAGTCCGGCCACCGGGTGGAGATCGCCACCCCCCGGCGCGGCGAGAAGCGCGAGCTGGTCGCCCACGCCCTGACCAACGCCCGCGAGGCGCTCGGCCGCCGCATGGCGGAGGGCTCGGCCCAGGCCCGCCTGCTGGCCGGCGTGGCCGAGGCCTTCAAGCTCGACGGGCCGCCGGACCGGATCGAGGTCTACGACAACTCCCACATCATGGGGACCAACGCTGTGGGCGGCATGATCGTGGCGGGGCCCGACGGGTTCGCCAAGTCCAGCTACCGCAAGTTCAACATCCGCGGGACCGACCTCACCCCCGGCGACGACTTCGGCATGATGCGCGAGGTGATGCGCCGTCGCTTCGGCCGCCTGGTGAAGGAGGAGGAGGAGGGCGAGACCCCGCCCCGCCCCGACCTGGTGCTGGTGGACGGCGGCGCCGGCCAGCGCGACGCGGCGCTGACGATCCTGCGCGACCTCGGCCTGCACGACATCCCCTGCGTCGGCGTCGCCAAGGGCCCGGACCGCGACGCCGGGCTGGAGCGCTTCTTCGTCCCCGGCGCCCCGGCGCCCTTCATGTTCGAGCCCAAGAGCCCGATCCTCTACTACCTCCAGCGCCTGCGCGACGAAGCCCACCGCTTCGCCATCGGCACCCACCGCATCAAGCGGAAGGCCGACATGGCCAAGAACCCCCTGGACGAGATCGAAGGCGTCGGCCCGGGCAGGAAGCGCGCCCTGCTGCACGCCTTCGGGTCGGCGCGGGGGGTGAGCCGGGCGTCGGCTGCGGACCTGGCCAAGGTGGAGGGGGTGAACGAGGCGCTGGCGGGGAGGATCTACGGGTTCTTCCACAAAGCGGGGTGAGCCGGGCTCGGAACCGTCAGAGCATCAGACCTACGAAGGCCGCCACGCCCCAGCCGGCTTGCAGGCCCACGTTGAGCCCAGCGGTGACCAGGACCGCCGGTGCGGTCTCGC
>CAXUEN010000430.1:0-2390 GCA_964249945.1 uncultured Caulobacteraceae bacterium
CGTGACTCAAACCAAATGGCCTCCGGCAAACCCGGGGCGGTTCAGTTGCGCGTGATCTGCGGTAGCTCCAGCCGGATCGCATATCGATACATGCGCTGATAGGCATGGAACCAGAGCATGGCGGTCTTGTGCGTCAGCGTCTCCACAAGTTCGGGGTCACGGCCTTCCGCTTCGGCCTTCTCTTCCTCGCGCTCGTTCTTAGCCGCCACCCATTCGGCCACCTCGCGGATCGGCATGGCGTGAAGCTCGGCAGTCCGCCGCTTGGGGATGAGCGCGACCAGCTTGAAGAACTGTTCGATCTGCACCTTCGTGAGATGGTTGGCTGGAATATCGCTGACGAACTCCACCAGCCTGCGGATTTGATGGTGAAGCTTGCCTAGGTCTTTCCTCGGGTCCGGCGGCGGCTCCGCCGCTACCCACCGTTCGAACAGGCTGGTGAGCGTCATAGATGAGCGCACAGCCTGTCCGCCAGTCTGCGGCTCACTTGGAAGCACGGAATCGAGCGGAGCGGCCTGAGCGGCCCTGAGCGCGATCTGAGCCGCGTTGGCGGCGCGTTCCCGCTCGCAGTGCCGTTCGGCGTAGAGGAAGGCCAGCGCGATCTCCTGGCGGAATGGAGCAAGCTGGTTGGGCTCAAGTCGGGTGCCGCCGAACGCCAGGGCTTCGATGGCCCTCGCGTCGAAGTCAGGAACCTGCCTCCAGCCATCGGGATCGGCCACGGCGCGTTCAAGCGCAGCCGCCCCTTCGACAGCTTCCCAAGGAGTCTGCGTCTCACGCCCTGGCGGGGCTTCAATGATGCTGTGCGACCAAGCGGCCAAGGCCATCTGAACCTTCAACCTGACATCGGGAGCGGTGGCACCGGACCTCGCCCTGGCGATCTGAGCCTTGAAGCCCGCGATGATGGGAGGTGCGGCCTTCTTCGCTTCGCTGAAGCTATCGGTCTTGAGGCTGGCAATGAGTTCGCTCTTGCCGATAGCGGCCTTCGCGTCGGTCGGCACTCTAATCCGCACCATGTAGGTGTTGTGTTGCCGAGCCAGACCCTTCATCGAGGAGCCCTTGTGTATGCGTTATGTATGCGCTTACACACGACAAGCCCTCATCCAGCAAGGTGTTTCTTGATGAACAAGGGCTTTTTTGCAGGTGGTGGGGGAAGTAGGACTCGAACCTACGAAGGCGTAGCCAGCGGATTTACAGTCCGCCCCCTTTGCCGCTCGGGACATTCCCCCAAGGCCGTGCCGAGGCGTCGACCGGGCTCGCCTGCCTCGCCCGCACCGCTATAACGGAGGACGACACGGCGGCCCGTCCGGGCTCCCCGAAACGGAGGGCGTCTTATAGTGGGCTCGTTTCCCAAAGGCAACGACCGGCGGCCGCCCCGTACCGACGGGCGCCGCGGCGGCGGCCCTGAGCGGCGGGAAGAGACCGCGGGCGGCCCGGAGTGGATCTGGGGCCGCCACGCGGTGGACGCGGCGGTGGCCAATCCCCGGCGTGAGGGGCTGCGGCGGCTCCTGTCCGCACCGGGCAAGTCCGCCCATCTGGAGACCGCCTTCGGCGCACGGGGCCTGCGGATCGAGCGGCTGGAGGCGCACGAGATCGGCCGCATGCTGCCCGCCGGCGCTGTGCACCAGGGGCTGGCCCTGCTGGCCGACCCGCTGGAGCCCGTCGGCCTGGACGCACTGGCGGCGCCGGCGCAGGGCGTGCTCGTGCTGCTGGACCAGGTGGCCGATCCCCAGAACGTCGGCGCCATCCTGCGCTCCGCCGCGGCTTTCGGCGCCCGGGGCGTGATCCTGCAGGACCGCCGCGCGCCGGCCTTGTCCGGCGCCCTCGCCAAGGCGGCGGCGGGGGCGGTGGACCAGGTGCCCTGCGCCCGGGTGGTGAACCTGTCCCGCGCGCTCGAGACCCTGGCCGATCATGGCTGGCGGGCGGTAGGGCTGGCGGGCCAGGCGGACACCGCCCTGGACCAGGCCTTCGACGGCGGTCCGGTGGTGCTGGTGCTGGGCTCGGAAGGCGAGGGGTTGCGGCGTCTCGTTTCGGAGCATTGCGACGTGCTGGCGGTTATTCCGATGCCCGGCGGCTTCGAGAGCCTGAACGTCTCCACCGCCGCCGCCATCGCCCTCTACGAGGCTGCACGGCCCCGCCGGAGCCTGGAATAGCGTGCGGACGCCGCGCGCGGCACGCCCCTGAGGCGAACCGGCTTGCCGCGGGGGCTGGCGCCGGCTTTGCTGAAGAAACCGTAACCGTTCCAGATTGAACGAAACACGGCGTGCGAGGCGGATGATGACCAGACGGACCACAAGCACGGGGATGCCCGCCGCCGCGGCGCGGATCGCGGCGCTCGCCCTCGCCACCACCGGGGCCCTGGCCCTTGCGGCATGCGAGGAGCACCCCTACCCCTC
>CAXUEN010000431.1:0-2381 GCA_964249945.1 uncultured Caulobacteraceae bacterium
CCCAGGCGGCGCGCGACCACCGGCGCCACGGCCTTCTGCGCCGCCGCCCTGAGCGCCTTGTCCTCCAGCTGGCTGGAGCCCAGGGCGAGGTCGAAGCGCAGGCCCTGAAGGCGGCCGACATAGTGCCCCTCAACCGTCACCGCCCCATCGGCGGCGACGCCGGCCAGCACCTCGTCGTGCAGGTGCAGACCCCGCAGCAGCGCGCTGGTGCGCCGGTCGATGAACCGCGCCATCAGCTTTTCATGGAGCGTGTCCGACAGCCGGTCCTCCAGCGCGCGGGTCCGCCCCTGCCAGTGGGCGGGATCGCGCAGCCAGTCCGGCCGGTTGGCCACATAGGCCAGGGTGCGCACGCCGGCCAGTCGCTGGGCCAGGCTCTCGATGTCGCCTTCGATGCGGTCGAGCGGGACGAACTGGCCGGCGATCCAATCCTCCGGCAGGCGCTCCTCACGGCTGGTCAGGTGCTCGAATACGGTGCGGCAAAGGCGCAGGTGCTCGTCCAACGTGGTCTTGCGGAAGTCGGGCGTCTGACAGACCTCCCACAACCGCCGCAGCACGGCGCGGTTGCGGCAGCGGGCGTCCAGGTCCGGGTCCTGGGAGAGCTGGCGCAGCGTCGTCTCGTCCAGGCTCTCCTCAGCCAGCTTCAGCCCGTCGCGCCCCGGAAGGACGAGGTTGGGGGGCGCCGCCAGCGAGCGGGTCAGGCCTTTGAGCGAGGTGAAGTCCAGGTCGGCGCTGCGCCACTCCGCCGCCGTCATGGGTTCGAAGCGGTGTTGCTCCACCGCCTCGACCAGATCCTCGTCCATCTCGGGCGCCTCGCCGGTGACGCCGAAGGTTCCGTCGGTGCGATAGCGGCCGGCGCGGCCTGCGATCTGGCCGACCTCCTGAGGATGGAGCCAGCGGGTGCGCTTGCCGTCGAACTTGCGAAGGCCGGCGAAGGCGACATGGTCTACGTCCATGTTCAGCCCCATGCCGATGGCGTCGGTGGCGACCAGGAAGTCCACCTCGCCCGACTGGTACAGCGCCACTTGGGCGTTGCGGGTTCTGGGAGACAGGCTGCCCATCACCACCGCCGCGCCCCCGCGCTGTCGGCGGATCAGCTCGGCGATGGCGTAGACGTTCTCGGCCGAGAAGGCGACGACGGCGGTGCGGCGCGGCAGGCGCGTCAGCTTCTTGGAGCCCGCGTAACCGAGGTCGCTGAACCGCTCGCGCGTGACGAACTCCGCGTTCGGGAGAAGGCGTCGGATCAGCGGCGCCATGGTGGAGGCGCCCAGGAACATGGTCTCAGACCGGCCGCGCGCGTTCAACAACCGATGGGTGAAGACGTGGCCCCGCGCCGGATCGGTGCAGAGCTGGATCTCGTCGATCGCCAGGAATTCGACGTCGCGGGTCAAAGGCATGGCCTCGACCGTGCAGACGAAATAATGCGGGTCGCGGGGGACGATCTTCTCTTCGCCGGTGATCAGCGCGACAGCGCGGGCGCCCCGCAGCTTGACCACCCGGTCGTAGATTTCCCGCGCCAGAAGGCGCAGCGGCAGGCCGATCATGCCCGATGCGTGGCCGAGCATCCGCTCCACCGCGAGGTGAGTCTTCCCCGTATTGGTCGGACCCAGAACCGCCACCAGCCGGGACGGTCCGGCGCCGGAAGGGCGGTCGGCCATGACGACTAGATCGGACGTCGGCCGGGTCTTGGCAAGCGGTTAGGGGGGTGTGACGCCCGCCTACTCCGGGTTCTCCAGGCTGAACGCCTGGGCCTGTTCGTCGTAGGCGAAGAGCTCGGCGTAGCGCCCCCAGGTAATGGCGGTGTCGAGCGTCTCCTCGGCGAAGGCTTCGCTCATGAAGTCCTCCAACTCTTCGGAGAAGCGGCGGTAGGGCGCGGTGTGGGTCGGGCGTTCGTCCAGCACGCGGCGAATCAGGGCCACAATGGGCACGTGCGCTAGCAGCTGGTCGGCGAACATCCGCTTGCGGGCATCGGTGTCGCTCTCCACGAACCGGCGGCCCCCGTCGCTTAACCGGATGTCGCCGTGGGCCACCTCAGCGAATCGGAGCAGCTGAAGCGTCTCGGCGATGGGGAACAGCTCGTCGATTTCCATCTGCAGGGTCTCGGCCAGCTCCGGCAGGTCGGCGTGACCATTGAAGGGGCCGGCCGCCAGGGTCTCCATCAGGCCGGCGAGCAGATTGGTCGAGACGCTGTCCAACACCATACGCACCCCTTCGTTCGCAACGGCGTCGGGCGCATTGCGCTCGATTTTCAGCGCGGGGTCGGTGGGGTTGGTCATGCGGCCGTAGATGTCGTCCACGAGTTGGCGGAAGGGGTCCTCCTGGCGGTAGCGGGGCTGGGGCAGGTCGAGCCGGGTGTCGGCGGCGATGCGGCGGGGCTTGGCGGC
>CAXUEN010000432.1:0-2376 GCA_964249945.1 uncultured Caulobacteraceae bacterium
TCAGGCCACGCTGCGGCAGGCGCACGCAGAGCAGGAGGTCCAGCACCAAGCGGTCATGCAGGCCCACGCCGCTCAGGCGGCCGAGGCCCGCGCCCAGGCTGAGGGCCAGCGTCAGGCCGCCGAGCAGCAAGCCCGCGCCGCCCAGGCCCATGCCGAGCAGCAGGCCCGAGTGGCCCAGGCCCAGCAACACGCCGCGCCCCACCCGGGCGGGCCGCCGCCGCGCCAAGACGGCCCGCATGGCGAGCATGACCACCACGGCCCCGGCGAGCAGCGCTGATCGGCGGTTGCGGACGCTTCGGAGCGCAAGGCTTGGCTGCGCGTTGCGCCTGGACCTTTCCTAGGAGGCCGATCCGCCATGGCGCACCACTTCAAGCTCACTGAGGAGGACGACGGCTTCCTGAACCTGCCCCAGGGCGCGGTCCTGGTGGCGTCTGGCACCGACGGGGCCCACAGCTGGCTTGAGCGCGACCGCGACACCACGGTGCGCATCGTCGTAGCCAGCGTGGGCATCGCCACCGCGGACGGCGCCAGCCTCGAAGCGGTGATCGAGGTGGACGGCGCCACCGCCAGCGGCCACGCCGGCCCGGTCCAGGCCGACACCCACCTGCAGGCGCTGCAGAGCGTACAGGTGGTGCTGAAGCCCGATCAACGCCTCGTGTTCAAGGCTTTCCCGAACGCCGCCAGCGTGCGGGTGATGAAGACCGTAGTCTACACCGCCGACCTGAAGTAGGCGGTTTAGACGAGGCGAAGAGGCTTAGACGCCCGCCTTCGCCTCAGGGATGAGGCCCAAAGAGAGGGCTGCATGTCCAGCAAGCCCTCTCTAACCCCAAGGCCCCCGCTCACCCTGCGTCGCGGGAAACGGCGACGCAGCTAGGTCTGCGGCGCAGAGCCTCGCCGACATCCTTCCGCTCCGGCCGCCTGCGCGCAGGAGGAAGGCGTGCTCCACCACGCTCGCCTGCTGCTCCAGATTCAGTGTGTCGAAGGGCGCGAGCGGCAGGGTGTAGCGGTAGCCCGGCAGGCCGGGGCCATAGCCGCCCGAGAGCGCGACCCCTGCCCAGCTCGCCAGGGTGCGGATCGTCCGAGTCTGGAACTGCCACACGTGCGCCAGCTCGTGCACCAGCAGGGCCCGGGACCCTATGTCTGCAGCGGCGAAGTCCGCCCGCGCCATGTGCGGCGGCAGGAATATGTGCGAGCCCAAGGTGACTGCGAAAGCGCCGAAGCCGCCAGGATGCAGCCGCACCGCGTCCAGGCGCACGGCCTCTCCGAACACTTCTCCTGCAAGCCGGCGTTCGCCAGGCGTCAGGCCGCGTGTCACCGCGGTCAGGCCCGAGGCAGCCGCTGCTCGGCCACGCCCAGCGCGTCCGCCAGCCGCATTTTGGCCGAGCCAGGCTTCAGGGGCTGAGGCTGGCTGGCGTCGGGGGCCCAGCCGGTGAGGGTCAGGATCTCGAAGGTCGCAGGCACGCGTCCGTCCGCCAACCCGTACTGCTCGGTGTAGATTTCCGACATGCGCGCCAGGACGGCCCGGCTCAGGGGCCGGCGCGGCCGGTCGGTCAGGGAGCTGGCCTCGCCCATGGCGCGCAGGTCCGCCATCAGCTTCAGCGGATGGGCGTAGCGGACGGTGATCCGGTCCACATCGCTCACCGGCAGGGCGAAACCAGCACGCTGCAGCAGTCCGGCCGCGTCCAGCGCATCGGCGAAGGGCGAGACGCGGGGACCTGCCCCGTCGGTGATCTCGGCCTCGGCCTGCAGCAGGCAGTGGCGGAGTTCGCTCAGCGTCGCACCTCCGAATACGGCGCCGACGAACAGGCCGTCCGGCTTCAGCGCCCGCCGGATCTGCACCAGCGCGCCCACCAGATCGTTGGTCCAGTGCAGCGACAGCAGCGACACAGCAAGGTCGAAGCTCTGGGCTGCGAACGGCAGCCGCTCCTCGTCAACCACCAGCCGCAGGGGTGAGTCCCGGCTGGCCAGCATGGCGGCGGAGAGGTCGGCCTCCACCAGGGCGTCGACCTGCGCCGACGTCGGGCTCTCCCTCAGCTTCTGCGCGAACACGCCCGAACGCGCGCTGAGGTCGACGGCGAGGGGGAAGCGGCGCAGGATGGCTGACAGCCGCCAGGCCACATCCTCCGCCACCCGCGCCTTCAGGAAGTCGGCGGCGGCGAAGCCTGGGCTGGCGCGATCCAGCCTCGTGCGGTGCAGAGTGCGGTCGAACAGCTGGGGAGGGAGTTCGGCCATGGCGATAGCACATGGGGTCGGCCGCCGCGGCTTGAAAGCGCTCCGCCTCCCCTCCCCGCGCCCGCAGGCCTGGGCGGCCGCCGCGCTGGACCTGATCCTGCCGCCCGAGGCTCTCGCGGCCCCGCGCCGCGGTTGCTTCAACAT
>CAXUEN010000433.1:0-434 GCA_964249945.1 uncultured Caulobacteraceae bacterium
CTGCATCCCCTAGGGCGGCCGCGCCGCGAGGTTCAGCGCGGCCAGGACCAGGAACAGGGCCGGCAGCACCCAGATGTACTGCAGTCGGAACGGCCGGCTGGCCATCGCCCGGCGCATGCGGAAGGCCAGAATGGCCAGGAACACCGCACCGCCCACGACGTAGGCGACCAGCCGCCCTGTCTGCTCGTGCATCTGATCCCCCAGATTGCGCACGCCAGGGTAGCGGATGGGCGACACGGAACAAGAGCTTCTCTTCCCCCGCTGCGCAGGGGAGGAGAAGGCAGGGTCAGCCCGCGAAGGGGTCGTGCACCAGGATGGTGTCGTCCCGCTCCGGGCTGGTGGAGAGCAGGGCCACGGGAGCGCCCACCAGCTCCTCGATGCGGCGGACGTATTTGACCGCGGCGGCGGGCAGGTCGCGCCAGGAGCGGGCGCCC
>CAXUEN010000433.1:444-812 GCA_964249945.1 uncultured Caulobacteraceae bacterium
AGCCTTCCAGGGTCTCATAGACCGGCCGGACGGCGGCCTGGTCGGTCATGCCGGCGGGCAGGTGGTCGAGAACTTGCGTCCCGCCGATGCGGTAGCCGGTGCAGATCTTCAGCTCGTCCAAGCCGTCCAGCACGTCGAGCTTGGTCAGGGCCATGCCGTGGATGCCGTTCAGGGCCACGGTCTGGCGCACCAGCACCGCGTCGAACCAGCCGCAGCGGCGCGCCCGGCCGGTGACCACCCCGAACTCGCGCCCCACGGTCCCCAGGTGCTGGCCGACCGCGTCCGACAGCTCGGTCGGGAAGGGGCCGGAGCCGACGCGGGTGGTGTAGGCCTTCACGATGCCCAGCACATAGCCTACCGCCCGGGGG
>CAXUEN010000433.1:822-2359 GCA_964249945.1 uncultured Caulobacteraceae bacterium
GTGTTGGAGGAGGTGACGTAGGGGTAGGTGCCGTGGTCGACGTCTAGCAACGTGCCCTGCGCGCCCTCGAACAGGATGCGCCTGCCGGCCTTGGCCAAGGTGTCGAGCAAGCGCCAAGCCGGCCGGGCGTAAGGCAGCACCCGTGGCGCGAGGGCCAACAGCTCCGCCTTCAGGGCGTCCGCATCCACCTCCGGCAGGTCGAGGCCGCGCCGGAGCGCGCGGTGGTGGGCCAGCAGGCGGGGGAGCTTGAGGTCCAGCGCCGCCGGGTCGGCGAGGTCGGCGACGCGGATGGCGCGGCGGCCCACCTTGTCCTCGTAGGCGGGGCCGATGCCTCGCCCGGTGGTGCCGATCTTCGCGGCGGCGGCCTCGCGCTCGCGGGCCTGGTCGAGGTCGCGGTGCAGGGGCAGGATCAGGCAGGCGTTGTCGGCGAGGGTCAGGAGGTCGGGGCTGATGGCGACGCCCTGGCCCTCCAGCTTGGCGATCTCCTCCAGCAGGTGCCAAGGATCGACCACGACGCCCGAGCCGATGATGGACGGCTTGCCCTGCACGAGGCCCGAGGGAAGCAGGGAAAGCTTGTAGACCTTGTCGCCGACGACCAAGGTGTGACCGGCGTTGTGGCCGCCCTGGAAGCGCACCACCACGTCGGCGCGGTTGGACAGCCAGTCGACGATCTTGCCCTTGCCCTCGTCGCCCCACTGGGCGCCGACGACGGCGACGTTGCTCACCTAGAACAGGCCGCCGAAGCGATACAGAAGCCGGCCGCCGAAGGTGTCCAGGCCGGGGTTGCGGCCGCCGAACCCGGCGTTGGAGTAGTGGTCCCAGGACGCCTCCACTGCGAAGTGGCGCGACAGGTCATAGCCCACGGTAAAGTTGGGGTTGAACACGAAGTCCGAGCCCATCGCCTTGTTCCTGTTGTAGATTCTGAGGTCCTGCTGGTAGAGCGCGTTCTGGGCCGGGGTGGTGGGGAGCGGCGTGCTGTCCGGATTGAAGTGGTCCGGATAGGTGTTGTAGCCGTCCACATAGGCGCCGCCGAGGCCGACGTCGCCGTACAACCGGCTGCGGAAGAAGTGATGCCGCCACTCGATCCCGGCGGTGTAGAAGTTGGTGCGGCTGGAAGTGTTAATCTGCGCCTTGGCGTAGAACATCGGGTTCAGCAGGTAGTCGATGTGGAAGGTCTTGGTGCGGTAGAGCAGCTGGACGTCCTCGGTGCCGCTCTCGTGCGGGGTGCCGGACACGCCGAACTTGGTGGCGTGGGCGTAGACGCCGACGCCGAGTTCGTCGGCTCGGGCGGGCGCAGCCGACAGCAGGGCCGCGGCCGAGACCGTGAGGGCCAGGGTCCTGGGGGCGAGCGCCCGGGCGGATATACGCATGTCTGTCTCATCCCCTGCCGTCCGCGAAACGCTCGCGGGACGGGTCTGGAAAACGGCGCCATAAAGCGGCAAAGCCGCCCCGTGTCCAGCCGGGCGGCGGCGCGCCGCCGCTGGGCGGCGCCGGCGCGTCAGTGGCGGAACACCCGCACGCCGGTGAAGGCCATGGC
>CAXUEN010000434.1:0-2342 GCA_964249945.1 uncultured Caulobacteraceae bacterium
ACCTACGACGTGGGGCTGGGCCGCGAGTTCCGCGCCGAGGAGCTGCGCGCCGACTCCCCCGCAGAAAAGGCCCTGCCCGATGCGGAGGGCGGGGAGTGGCGCATCCTGCGCGCCCGCAACAAGTGGCAGCCCCCTGAGGACTGCGGCCACCACCCCCAGCCCGGCACCTTCCCGGTGGTGGTCACCGACGCCAACGACTGGGGCGGCTGGCGCGTGCCGGGCGCCGAGTACGACCGCGACCCCTACCGCATCGAGTACCAGGCCCGCCTGCTGGCCTGCGCGCCCAAGCTGGTGCGCTTGGCTCGGGAGCTGACCGCCCAGGCCTCCGACGCGCCGGAGGAGTGCTCCACCGATCTGCTGCGCCTGGCCCGCTACGCCCGGCAGGTGCTGCGCTTCATCAGCGACGAGCAGTCCGGCCCCGCCAGCGCTATGGCGGCGGAATAGGCGGGCGAACCTCACCCGACCTGCGACGGAAGGTAGCGCCCGCCAGCGCCTGCGGCTAAACGACGGGGATGCGCACCGACCAGCCCGTTCCTCTGCCTGTCCGCCTCGAGGATTACCGGCCGCCGGCCTTTACCGTGGACACGGTGCGGCTGGAGCTGGACCTGCAGCCCTCCGCCACCCGGGTCCGCGCCCGTCTCGAGCTGCGCCGGGGCCAAGCGCCGGGCGCGCCGCTGGTGCTGGACGGAGTGCGGCTGAAGCTGGTCTCCGTCGCCCTCGATGGGCGCCCCCTTGACGCGGGCGCCTACAGTCAGGGGCCGGAGAGCCTGACCATCGCGGACGTCCCTGACGCCTTCGTGCTGGAGACCGAGGTCGAGATCGACCCGCAGGCCAACACCGCGCTGGAGGGCCTCTACATGTCCGGCGGCCGCTTCTGCACTCAGTGCGAGGCGGAGGGGTTCCGCAAGATCACCTTCTTTCCCGACCGGCCCGACGTGCTCGCCCGCTACACGGTGCGGCTGGAGGCCGATGCGGGCGCCTATCCCCGCCTGCTCTCCAACGGGAACCTGATGGAGCAGGGCCAACTCGCGGGCGGGCGCCACTTCGCGGTGTGGAACGACCCGTTCCCCAAGCCCTGCTACCTGTTCGCCGCGGTCGCGGGGGAGCTGGACGAGCTGGCCGACAGCTTCGCCACGGTGAGCGGGCGCGAGGTGCAGCTGCGCATCTATGTCGATCCCGGCCAAGCGGCGCGCGCGGCTTACGCCATGGACGCGCTGAAGCGCGCCATGCGCTTCGACGAGACCGCCTTCGGGCGCGAGTACGACCTGGACCTGTTCATGATCGTGGCGGTGCGCGACTTCAACTTCGGCGCCATGGAGAACAAGGGGCTGAACATCTTCAACAGCAGTCTGCTGCTGGCCGATGCGCAGACCGCCACCGACGCCGACTACGAGCGGATCGAGAGCGTGGTGGCGCATGAGTACTTCCACAACTGGACCGGCAACCGCATCACCTGCCGCGACTGGTTCCAGCTGTGCCTGAAGGAGGGGCTGACCGTGTTCCGCGACCAGGCCTTCTCGGCCGACGCACGGGGCGCCGCGGTGCAGCGGATCAAGGACGTGCGGGCTCTGCGCACCCGCCAGTTTGCGGAGGACGCCGGTCCCCTGGCCCACCCGGTGCGCCCGTCAAGCTACCTGAAGATCGACAACTTCTACACCGCAACCATCTACGAGAAGGGTGCGGAGATCATCCGCATGCTCTCGATCCTGCTCGGCGAGGCGGACTTCCGCCGCGGCCTGGACCTCTACTTCGACCGCTGGGACGGGACGGCGACCACGGTGGAGGCCTTCCTCGCCTGCTTCGCCGAGGCCTCCGGCCGCGACCTCGGCCCCTTCATGCGGTGGTACGAGCAGGCGGGCACGCCGCGCCTGGCCGTGGAGGCCCTCTACAACGAAGCCGCCCAGTTCCTGGACCTGACCGTGCGCCAGACCCATCCCGGCTCGCCCGGCCAGCTGGACAAGGTCGCGCTGCCCATCCCGGTGGAGATCGGCCTGCTGGACGGCGAGGGGACGACCCTGCCGTTCCGCCTGCCCGGCGCGGATGCGGCGACTTCCGCCGCTACGCTGGTGCTGGACGGGCCGGAGCTGCGCGTGCGGCTGGAGGGGGTGGCGCGCCTGCCCGTGCTGTCGGCGCTGCGCGGCTTCTCCGCGCCCGTGGTCCTGAGCACCGATACGCCGGAGCGCGACGGCTATGTCCTGCTCGCCGCCGATCCGGACCTGTTCAACCGCTGGGAGGCCGGACAGGCCCTTGCGCGCGAGCTGATCCTCGCCCGTGTCCGCGGCCGGCCGGACGAGGTGAACGAGACCCGCTTCGCCGACGCCCTCGGCCGCGCCCTTCAGGAC
>CAXUEN010000435.1:0-2317 GCA_964249945.1 uncultured Caulobacteraceae bacterium
ATGGCGGCCTTCATCCGCGAGGCGGGCGAGACCGACATGCCGGCTATCGCCCGCCACTTCGGCCTGAAGGGTGCGGACCGGCGCGAACTGCGCCAGCTGCTGAAGTCCATGCAGGCGGAGGGCGGCGTGTCCCGGCGCGGCCGCAAGGGCCTGTCCGAGCCGGGCGCCTTGCCCCCCGTCGGCGTCGCCGACGTGGCCGAGCGCGATGCGGACGGGGACCTGTTCGTGCGCCTGACCAACGCCGGCGAAGATGCGCCCCTCGTGCGCCTCGCGCCCGATCGGGCGGAGAAGGCGGCCGGCGCACCCGGACTCGGCGCCCGCGTGCTGGTCCGCTTCGTCCCCACCGAGGTCGGGGAGATCGAGGCGCGGCTGATCAAGCGGCTGGGCCAGAGCGCCCACAAGGTTCTCGGCGTCGTCCGCAAGGTGCGCCGGGAGACGCGCGTGGACCCCGTTGATCGCAAGTCCAAGGAGGTCATGCTGCTGACGGCCGATGACTCGGAGAAGGTGCGTGACGGCGACCTGGTGGTGGCCCAGCCGGTCGCCGGCCACCCTGAACACCGCTACGGCCCCAGGCCCGGCCGGCTGGTGGAGATCGTCGGCCGGGAGGACCAGCCCCGCGCCGCCTCGCTGATCGCCATCCACAGCCACGGCATCCCGACCGGCTTCCCCGAGGCGGCGGAGCAGGAGGCGCAAGCCGCCAGGCCCCCGACGCTCGCCGGCCGAGAGGACCTGCGCGAACTGCCGCTGATCACCATCGACCCGGCGGACGCACGCGACCACGACGACGCCGTCTACTCCCACCCGGACGACGACCCGGCCAACGAGGGCGGCTTCGTCGTCTGGGTGGCGATCGCCGACGTGGCCGCCTACGTCCAGGCGGGCTCGGCGCTGGATCGGGCGGCCTGGGGCAAGGGCAACTCCGTCTATTTCCCCGACCGGGTGGAGCCCATGCTGCCGGAGCGGCTGTCAGCGGGGCTGTGCAGCCTGGTCGAGGGCCAGGACAGGGCGTGTTTCGCCGTGCGCATGGCCTTCGACCGCCACGGCCGCAAGGTCGGCCACCGCTTCGTGCGGGGCTTGATGCGCTCGGCCGCCAAGCTGTCCTACGAGCAGGCGCAAGCCGCCATCGACGGCGATCCGGACGACCGGACCGGCCCTCTGCTGGAGCCGATCCTGCGCCCGCTCTGGGCCGCCTACACCACCATGAAGGCGGGGCGCGAGGCCCGCTCGCCCCTCGAGATCCAGTCCGAGGAGCGGCGCATCCAGCTCGACGCCGAGGGAGAGGTGGTCTCCATCGAAAAGCGCGCCAGCCTCCAGGCGCACAAGCTGATCGAGGAGATGATGATCCAGGCGAACGTCTGCGCCGCGGAGAGCCTGGAGCAGAAGAGGTCCGCCCTGATCTACCGCATCCACGACACCCCTAGCAAAGAGAAGCTGTTCGCGCTGGGCGACTTCCTCTCCACGGTGGGGATCAAGTGGAGCAAGGGCGAGGCGGCCACCACCAAGCGCTTCAACGGCCTGCTGGCTCAGACCCGCGGCGGCCCACATGCCGAGATCGTCAACGAGGTGGTGCTCCGCTCCCAGATGCAGGCGGTCTATTCGCCCGACAACATCGGCCATTTCGGGCTGAACCTGGACCGCTACGCCCACTTCACCTCGCCCATCCGCCGCTATGCCGACCTGGTGGTTCACCGCGCCCTGATCCGGGCGCTGAAGCTCGGAGAAGGCGGGCTCACGGAAGCCGAGGTCCCGCGCCTGACCGAGACGGCGGAGCACATCACCGCCTGCGAGCGGCGCGCCATGGCCGCCGAGCGCGACGCCAACGACCGTTATGTAGCCGCCTTCCTGGCGGAGCACGAAGGCGCGACCTTCGAGGGCCGCATCACCGGGGTGACGCGGTTTGGCCTGTTCGTGCGGCTGGAGGACACCGGCGCCGACGGGCTGGTTCCCGTCTCGTCGCTGGGGGCTGAGTATTTCGTCCATGACGAGCGCACCCACGCCCTGGTGGGCGAGCGTTCCGGCAGGCGATGGCGGCTGGGCGCGCGGGTCCAGGTCAAGCTCCTGGAAGCCACCCCTGTGACGGGCGGCTTGCTGTTCGAGATGCTGAGCGAGCCGGATGCGGCCGATCCGACTGCGCCGCGGCCAAGGCTCGGCGTGCGGAACCGGAGCGGCCGCCCTCCGCCGGGCCGCGGCCACAGGCGCTGACGCCGGCCACCCCGCCGGCCGCTTCAGCACCCGGCTAGCCCACCGCGCGTTGATGTCGTAAAGCTGCGCCACTCGGGGAGTAGCCGCCTCCGCCTCGGAGGCCCTTTGTCAACAT
>CAXUEN010000436.1:0-2312 GCA_964249945.1 uncultured Caulobacteraceae bacterium
GCCGGGCTCCCGCGGCGAGGCGGCGGACCGATCCACGCCATGGACATGATCGCGCAAGACCGCCCCCCCACGCCTGAGCTTCCCGAGGCGTTCCCGCGGCGCCCGGCCACGGTCCCCGCACCGTTGCGCCTGTCGGTGGTGGCGCCTTGCTACAACGAGGAGGGTTCGCTCCCGGCCTTCGTGGAGCGCATGTCCGCCGCCGCCCGCGCGGCGGCCGGCGACGCCTTCGAGCTGGTGCTGGTCAACGACGGGTCTAAGGACCGGACCTGGGCCTGCATCCGGGCGCTCAGCCTCACCCGTCCAGACCTGGTGGGCGTGAACCTCTCCAGGAACCACGGCCACCAGCTGGCCGTCACCGCAGGGCTGAACCTGACGCGGGGCGCGCGGGTGCTGATCATCGACGCCGACCTGCAGGATCCGCCCGAGGTCCTGGCCGACATGATGGCGCGCATGGACGAGGGCTATGACGTGGTCTACGGGCGCCGCCGGTCCCGGGGCGGGGAGAGCGCCTTCAAGATCGCCACCGCAAAGGCTTTCTACCGCCTGCTGCATTCGGTGTCGGAGGTGGAAATCCCCCAGGACGTGGGCGACTTCCGCCTGATCAGCCGCCGCATCGTGGACCGGCTGAACGCCATGCCCGAGCAGGACCGCTTCCTGCGCGGCATGGTGGCCTGGCTCGGCGGCCGCCAGACCGAGGTGCTGTACGACCGCGACGCCCGCCACGCCGGCGAGACCGCCTATACCCTGGCCAAGATGGTGCGGCTGGCGGTGAACGGGCTCACGGGGTTCTCCACCGCGCCCTTGAAGATCGCCGTGGTGCTGGCCTTCACCGGCATCGCCATGGCGGTGCCGATCATCGTCTACGCGCTGTACGGCGCCTTCATGGGCCACTCACAGAAGGGCTGGGCGAGCTTGGCCCTCATCGAGGTGTTCTTCGGGGTGGGCCAGCTGGGCTGCCTGGCCATCATCGGCGCCTATCTCGGCCGCATCTACGCCCAGGTGAAGGGCCGCCCCCTGTTCATGGTAGACGACGTCGTCCGCGGGGCCGGCGCCCCGCCGCCCGAGCTTTGAGGACCGCCCACGTGGACGTCGCCGAATTCGACCGCTTCGCCGACGAGTACACGGCCACACACGCCGGCAACGTCCGCCTGAGCGGCGAGGAGCCCGACTATTTCGCCCGCTACAAGATCGAGGAGGTCCGCCGGCGGTGGGACGCGGAGGGGCGGAGCGAGCCTGGGGCCGTGCTCGACTTCGGCGTGGGCATCGGCAACTCGCTGCCGCACCTGGCCCGGCTGTTCCCGCAGGCGGAGGTCACCGGCGTCGACGTCTCGCAGCGCAGCCTTCAGGTGGCGGCGCACCGCTTTCCCGGCGTCGCGCGGTTGCTGGCCTATGACGGCGAGGCGATTCCGCTGGAGGGGGCGGGTTTCGACATGATCTTCTCCGCCTGCGTCTTCCACCACATCGACCCGGCCGAGCATGGCGCGATCTTCACGGAGCTGCTCCGGTTGCTGCGGCCGGGGGGGCTGATGGTGGTGTTCGAGCACAACCCGCTGAACCCGGTCACGCGCTACATAGTGGCCACCTGCCCCTTCGACGAGAACGCGGAGCTGCTCGCCGCGCCGGCCCTGAAGAAGACCCAGGCGGCCGCCGGATTCCGCAGGGTGGACGTGGCCTATACGGGCTTCTTCCCCGGGCCGCTGCGCGCGCTGCGCCCGCTGGAGCGCTTCATGACCGGACTTCCCCTCGGCGCCCAGTACTACACGGTGGCCCATGCCTAGGCGCGCGGGCGCGGAGACGCCGTTCGAGGCCGAACTCCGGGCCGTACGCCGATCGAGCCGCTTCGGCGTCCCGTCCAGGGCGCGGAAGGCGGCGATGCTGCTGTCGCGCTTCGCCTCGGTGGGCCTGCTGAACACCCTGGGCAGCCTGGGCGTCATTATGGCCCTGGACAGGGGTCTGCGGGTCGATCCCCAGCTCGCCAACGCCGCAGGCTATGCGGTGGGGATCGCGTCAGGCTTCCTGCTCAGCCGCAGGTTCGTGTTCCGCAGCGCCGCAGCCCCCCAGGCCACCGCGCCCAAGTACCTACTCACCGTGCTGGCCGGCCTCTGCCTGAACCAGCTGGTGCTGGTAGAGGCGCGCCGGGTGCTGGGGGCGGGAACGCTGGAGCACCTGTCCGCCCAGCTCTGCGCCATGGGCAGCTATACGGTGAGCGTCTTCCTGGTCTGCCGCTACTGGGTCTTCCGCGCGCCCATCGACCCGGTGATCGCCACCGCATGAGGCACGCACCGTCCCTCCCCTCGAAGGGAGGGTCAGGG
>CAXUEN010000437.1:0-2311 GCA_964249945.1 uncultured Caulobacteraceae bacterium
GCCCTTCCCCCATCGAGGAGGAAGGGAGCCCATATGCGATAGCCCTGGGGGCGAGGGAGAGGGGTGTCGCTACGCCCAGCCGAGGCTCACCCATCCAGCCGGTAGCCCGCGCCGCGCACCGTCTGCAGCATGGGCCGGTCGAAGTCCTTGTCGATCTTGGCGCGCAGACGCGAGATGTGGACGTCGATCACATTGGTCTGGGGGTCGAAGTGGTAGTGCCAGACCTCCTCCAGCAGCATGGTGCGGGTCACCGACTGGCCAGCGTGGCGCATGAGGTATTCCAGCAGCTGGAACTCGCGCGGCTGCAGGTCAATGGCCTTGCCGGCGCGGCTGACGCCCCGGCGGCGAAGGGCCCTCTCCAGCTCGCCGACCTTCAACACGGTGTGGACCGAACCGGTCTCGCGCCGCCGCGCCAGGGCGTTCACCCGGGCGATCAGCTCGGGGAAGGCGTAGGGCTTGACCAGGTAGTCGTCGGCCCCTGCCTGCAGGCCCGTCACCCGGTCGTTGATCTCGCCCAGAGCGCTCAGGAACAGGACGGGCGTGTTGTCGCCTTCCCGGCGGAGCGTCTGGACCAGGGTGACGCCGTCCATGTTGGGCATCATCCGGTCCACCACCATGACGTCGAAACCAGCCCCGGTACGCGCCGCTTCCAGCCCCTTCATCCCGTCGACCGCGGTGGTGCAGCTGTGCCCGGCCTCGCTCAGGCCTCGGCACATGGCGGTGGCGGCCTCGACGTCATCTTCCACGACCAGAATGCGCACGGCTCGTCCCCCGCAGGGCGGGAACGGCCTCGGCAGTCCCCGCATGCGGCCAAGCTACTTTTGCGCGTCGTCGCTGTCCAACTTCACCGGCACGAAGCTGTTGTGGCCGTCCGCCTCCACCAGCAGCAGGATGGACGGCCGCCCGGCGCGCCGGGCCTCCGCCACCGCGGCCACCACGTCGGACGGCGCGTTCACCACGTGGTCGCCGGCGCGCTGGATGACGAAGCCGGGCTTGATGCCGATGTGGCCGGCGTCCGAGCCGCTCGAGACGCCCACGACCACTGCGCCGTTCCGCACCGTGGTCGGCACGCTGTACTGCTGGCGCGCCGCCGCATCCAGCACGCCGAGCCGCATGCCGAGCGTGCGGACGGAGACGCCGACGCCCGGCTTCTCGGATCCGCCGCCCTCGCCCGGCGTCCCGTTCGGGTTCAGCGTCGCTTCCGCCGGGCGGGTGCCGGACTGGGCCGAGATGGTCAGGTGGCGTCCGCCCCGCAGGACTTCCAGGCTGAGGGCGCCGCCCGGGGGCACGTTGGCGGTGACCTGCGACAGCTCCTCGGACGACTTCACCGGGTGACCGTTCACCGACAGGATGATGTCGCCGACCTGGATGCCGGCACGCGCCGCCGGGCCGCCGGCCGTCACGTCGCCCACCAGCGCGCCGCGGCGGTCGCCCAGGCCTTCGCTGGCCGCGATGTCGCGGGTCACCGTCTGGATGGAGACGCCGAGGTAGCCGCGCACGATATGGCCGGTAGCGATCAGCTGCTTGGTGATGCCCGCCGCCAGGCTCGCCGGGATGGCGAAGCCGATGCCGACCGAGCCTCCGGACTCGGAGAAGATGGCGGTGTTCACCCCCACGACCCGGCCGAACACGTCGAAGGTCGGGCCGCCGGAGTTGCCGCGGTTGATGGGTGCGTCGATCTGCAGGTAGTTGACGAACTGCTGGCCGATCTGGCGTTCCTCCGCCGAGACGATGCCCGCGGTGACGGTCCCGCCCAGCGTATAGGGGTTGCCGATGGCGACAACCCAGTCGCCCACCCGCGGCTTTGACGCGGTCTCGAAGCTCACGAACGGGAAGCTGCCGCCGTCCACCTTGATGACGGCCAAGTCGCTGAGCGCGTCGCGGCCGATCAGGCGCGCGGTCAGCTCACGCTCGTCGCTAAGCGTGACCTTGATGGTGTCGGCGTCGGCCACGACGTGGTTGTTGGTGACGATGTAGCCGTCGGCGGAGATGAAGAAGCCAGAACCTGCTGCCATGGCCTCGGGACCCTTGGGCGTCGCGCGGCGCGGCACGCTATGGCCACGGGTGCCAGGCGCCGGCGCGGGCTGGACGGATCCACTGTCGGCGCCATCGCCGGACCCGCTGTCGTCGCCGTTGTCGTCATCGCCCCCGCCGGGCTGGCCGGGGATGGTGAAGGGGAAGGGCAGGCCCGGGATCTGCATGGTCCGGGGCTGGTTCAGGTGCGTCGTCACCTCGATGGAGACCACCGCCGGCGCCACGTGCTGGATGATGTCGGCGAAGGAGGCGGGGGCGCCGGTGGGGGCGTTGACGC
>CAXUEN010000438.1:0-2306 GCA_964249945.1 uncultured Caulobacteraceae bacterium
GCGCGGGGAGGTTCTGGCGCACCACCGCATTCACCTCCGCCTCCACCCGGTCAAGCTGGCGGGGGGTCAACGGCTGGCCATGGGAAAAGTCGAAGCGCATGCGCTCGGCGTTCACCAGTTGGCCCTTCTGCGCCACGTGGCCACCCAGCACGTTCTTCAGCGCTGCATGCACCAGATGGGCCGCGGAGTGGTTCGCGCGGGTGCGGGTGCGGGCGTCAGGGTCGATGGCCAGCCTCACTCGGTCGCCGACGGCGAGCCGGCCGCGGGCGAGGTGCAGGGTGTGGACGAACAGCTCGCCCGCCTGCTTGGCGATGGCGACCAGCCTGCCTCCGCCCCCCGGCCATTCCACCTCGCCGACGTCCGACGCCTGGCCGCCGCTTTCGGCATAGAAGGGCGTGCGGTCGAACAACGCCTCCACGGTCACGCCGTCCGGGCCGCTGGCTGTGACCTCGTCCACCTCCACCGCCTCGCGCACCAGGGCGATGACCTCGCCCACCACCTCGCCCGCCTCGTAGCCGACGAAGTCTGTGGGGCCGAGACGGTCGCGCAGCTTGAACCATTCCGCCGTCTGCGCCCGGTCGCCGGTGCCGGACCAGGCGTCCCGCGATTGGGACTTCTGCCGGCCCATGGCGGCGTCGAAGCCCTCCAGGTCCACGGTGATTCCCCGCGCCCGCACCGCGTCCTGGGTCAGGTCCAGCGGGAAGCCGTAGGTGTCGTAGAGCCGAAACGCCGTCTCGCCGGAGAGCACGCCGCCGGTCCCCAGCCCGCTGGTCGCCTCCTCCAGCAATCCCATGCCGCGCCCGAGGGTGGTGCGGAACCGCTCTTCCTCCTGGCGCAGGGTCTCGGTGATCAGGGGCGTGGCGCGAACCAGCTCAGGATAGGCCCGCCCCATCTGCTCCACCAGCGCCGGGACCAGCCGCCACATCAGCGGCTGCTCGGCCCCCAGCAGGTGGGCGTGGCGCATGGCGCGGCGCATGATCCGGCGCAGCACATAGCCCCGCCCCTCATTGGAGGGCGATACGCCGTCGGCCACCAGGAAGGACGAGGCGCGCAGGTGGTCGGCGATCACCCGGTGGGAGAACTTGGCCTCGCCCGCGGCCGGTACGCCGGTCAGGGCCACGGAGGCGGCGATCAGGGCTTGAAATAAGTCGATGTCGTAGTTGTCGTGCACGCCCTGCAGCACGGCTGTGATGCGCTCCAGCCCCATGCCGGTGTCGATGGAGGGCCTGGGCAGGGCCTCTCGCAGACGGTCTCCGCCGAACTGCTCGTACTGCATGAAGACCAGGTTCCAGATCTCGATGAACCGGTCGCCGTCCTCGTCCACCGAGCCTGGGGGGCCGCCGGGGATCATCTCGCCGTGGTCGTAGAAGATCTCCGAACAGGGGCCGCAGGGGCCGGTGTCGCCCATGGACCAGAAGTTGTCCGCGGTCGGGATGCGGATGATCCTCTCGTCGGACAGGCCGGCGATCTTCTTCCACAAGCCGTGCGCCTCGTCGTCTTCGGCGTAGACGGTGACGAGCAAGCGGTCCGCAGGCAGGCCGAACTCGCCGGTCACCAGCTTCCAGGCCAGTTCGATCGCCTGCTCCTTGAAGTAGTCGCCGAAGGAAAAGTTGCCGAGCATCTCGAAGAAGGTGTGGTGGCGCGCGGTGTAGCCGACATTGTCCAGGTCGTTGTGCTTGCCGCCCGCGCGCACGCACTTCTGCGAGGAGGTGGCGCGGGGCGCAGGGCGCTGTTCGGCGCCGGTGAAGATGTTCTTGAACGGGACCATGCCGGCGTTGACGAACAGCAGGGTGGGATCGTTCTGCGGGACCAGCGGCGCGGACGGGACCACGGCATGCCCTTCGGCCGCGAAGTAGTCGAGATAGGCGCGGCGGATGTCGTTCAGCGAAGTGGCGGGCATCAAGCAGGGTCCGGGAACGGCGAAGCTCAGCCCTGATATAGAAAGATGCCGGCGCTCAGGCCAGCGGCGTCACGCAGGCGCCGGCCGCTCGAACAGCGTGGTGGCCGAGCCCTTGTAGAGCGCCCGCGCATAAGGCCGGTAGCCGCACCGCCGTGCGGCCGCGATCGAGGCGAGGTTGGTCGGGCAGATCATGCACACCGTGCGCCGCCCGAGCGCCCCGTCGGCCCAGGCGTGGATGGCGGCCAGCGCCTCGCCCGCATAGCCCTGGCCGTGCAGGGCGGCCGCCAGGGCCCAGCCGGCCTCCGGCGTGTCGCCGAACGGCGGCTCCAGCTCGCGCCGGAAGTCGGCGAAGCCAAGCTCGCCCACGAAGGCGCAGTCCTCCCGCCGGCGCGCCACCCAGTAGCCG
>CAXUEN010000439.1:0-2303 GCA_964249945.1 uncultured Caulobacteraceae bacterium
CGTGGAGCTCGGCTGGCGGTGGACGGCGCTGGAGTCGGTGGGCGTCTACGTGCCGGGCGGGCGGGCGGCTTATCCTTCCACCGTGCTGATGAACGCGGTCCCCGCCCAGGTCGCGGGCGTCGACCGCATCGCCATGGTCACGCCCCCCGGGCGCATCGAACCGGCCGTGCTGGCGGCGGCGCGCGAAGCCGGCGTGACGGAAATCTGGAAGCTCGGCGGCGCCCATGCCGTGGCCGCCCTGGCCTACGGAGCCGGTCCCATCCGGCCGGTGGACAAGATCGTCGGTCCCGGCAACGCCTACGTCACCGCCGCCAAGCGGCGCCTCTACGGCGTGGTCGGCATCGACGCCCTGGCGGGGCCGTCGGAGATCGTGGTGGTGGCGAGCGGCGACAATGTTCCAAACTGGATCGCCGCAGACCTGCTGTCCCAGGCCGAGCACGATCCGGACGCCCAGTCGATCCTGGTCACCGACTCGGCGGGGTTCGCCGACGTCGTCGTCACGTCCATCGAGCAACAGCTCGCTCAGCTGGAAACCCGCGACGTGGCGCAGGCCGCCTGGCGCGATCACGGCGCCGTCGTGGTTATGGCCTCGCTCGACGACGCGCCCGCCCTGGTGGACCTGATCGCGCCGGAGCACGTGGAGTTCGCCCTCGACCAGCCCGAGCGGCTGGCCGACCGGGTGCGCCACGCCGGGGCCATCTTCCTCGGCCGCCACACGCCCGAGGCCATTGGAGACTATGTGGCGGGCTCCAACCACGTGCTGCCCACCAGCCGCGCGGCGCGCTTCTCCTCGGGACTGTCGATGTACGACTTCCTGAAGCGCACCTCGATCGTGCGCTGCGATGCGACGGCGTTCGCCATCCTGGGGCCGCACACCCGGGTGCTGGCCCAGGCCGAGGGTCTGCCCGCCCACGCCCGCTCCGCGGCCGTCCGCCTGCCGTCCCAGGGCGGCGAGGGGCGCAAGGCGTACGCCGCCGAATGAGCGGGCCGGACCACAGGCTGGCCTCGATCGACATCGACGAGCTGTCGCTGGCGCCGGCCAGCCGCGATGTGGAGCACGAGCGCCAGGTCGCCATCTTCGACCTGCTGGAGGAGAACAGCTTCCAGCCCGAAGGCGCGGCCCAGGGGCCCTACGCCCTGAAGATCTCGCTGCAGGACGGACGGCTGGCGTTGGACGTCACAGGAGAGGGGTTCGAGCGCCGCCACCTGCTGTCGATGACGCCGTTCAAGAGCATCATCCGCGACTACTTCATGATCTGCGAGAGCTATTACGACGCCATCCGCCACGCCGCCCCCGCCCAGATCGAGACCGTCGACATGGGCCGGCGCGGCCTGCACAACGAGGGCTCCGAGAAGCTGCGCGAGCGGCTGGAGGGCAAGGTGGCGCTCGATTTCGACACCGCGCGACGCCTGTTCACCCTGATCTGCGCCCTGCAGCGGCGGCCCTGACTTGGGCGCGCTGCCGGACGCGGTGCTGCTCGCCTGCAACCTGAACCGGGTGCGATCCCCCATGGCCGCCGCCCTGCTTCGTCAGCGTTTCGGCGCCCGCGTCTTCGTCGACACGTGCGGCCTGAAGCCCGCGGAGACGGTGGACCCCTTCGCCGCCGCGGTGATGGCCGAGGTCGGGCTGGACATAGCCGGCCACCGGCCCAAGGGCTTCGACGACCTGGAGGACGGCTCCTTCGACCTCGTCATCTCGCTCACGCCCGAGGCGCAGCACCGCGCCACAGAGCTCGCCCGGTGCCGGGCGGTGGAGCTGGAATACTGGCCCACCTACGATCCGACGCTGGAGGGCGGCTCGCGCGAGCAGCGCCTCACCGCCTACCGCAACCTGCGCTCCGAACTTGCCCGCAGGCTGGACGCCCGCTTCCCCGCCCTGCGGGGCTTCGGCGGATGAGCGTCCCGGGTGGACCTCCGCTGGTGCTCGCCAGCGCCAGCCCGCGCCGCCTGGCCCTGCTGCGCCAGATCGGCGTGGAGCCGCAGGCCTGCGACCCCGCCGAACTCGACGAGACGCCGCGGGCCGACGAACTCCCACCCCGGCTGGCCGTCCGCCTGGCCCTGGCCAAGGCGGCGCTGGTGCTGGAAGTGGACGGCAAGGAATGGGACCTGTTTCGTCCCATCGAGCAGGACGCCAAAATCCGCGTCATCACCCGGCGCGATCCCGAGGCGCTGGAACTGATCCGCCACGACACGGCCCATGTGCTGGCCGAGGCCGTGCAGGCTCTTTACCCCGGCACCCAGGTCACCATCGGGCCGGTGATCGACAACGGCTTCTACTACGATTTCTACCGCGCCACCCCGTT
>CAXUEN010000440.1:0-2290 GCA_964249945.1 uncultured Caulobacteraceae bacterium
GCAGGCGGTCGACCTGGCGGCCCTGCAAGCGGCCGTCCAGCCGCCCGGCGTTCGCGCCGTGATCCAGGACGTGCCGCTGGAGGACGCCGAGGCCGCCGCGGTGCGGCTGCGGGCTCGCTCGGCCGGCCTCGTGCGGCCGGAGCAGGAGAACGCCTGGCGCTCCTATGCCACCGAGGTCTGCCGCGTGGCCGACGTGGTGCACGCGCCCCGCTTCGGCGCCCTCGTGCGCGACGACGGGACGGCCTACAGCGCCTCGCTGGACGGGAGCCTGCACGATCTCGGCCACCTGGCCGCAGCGCCCGGCATGGGCCTGGCGGACGGGCGGCTGACCTTCGCGCCGCCGCCCGATCTTCCGATCATCCCGGCGGCGGGCGTGTTCATGCCGTGGGGGGCGGGGTTCAACTACGGCCACTTCGTCCTGGACGCCCTGCCGTCCCTGCTGGCCCTCGAAGAGATTGGCCTGACCCGCGAGCTGCCGCTCATCGCTCCGCGGCTCACGCCCTGGCAGCGCCAGCTGGCGGCCCTGCTGCTGGGCCGCGAGGACGGCGTGCGCGAGATCGCCGCCCCGGCGGTGCGCCTGCGACAGGCCGTCTACGCCACCAGCATGGACCACTTCCTGCACGCGCCGAACACCCTGCTGACCCGGGTGCGCGACCGGCTGGCGTCGCGGGCCGGCGCCTCGCCGCTCCGTGCGCAGCGCATCTATCTCTCGCGTCGCAGCCACGCCCATCCCATGCGCATCCTGCTGAACGAGCTGGAGCTGGAGCGGGCGCTGGCGGCGCGGGGCTTCGCCATCGTGCGCGCCGAGCGGTTGCGTCCCGTCGAGCAGGTCGCTCTGGCCCGCCAGGCCCGCGTGGTGGTGGGCGCCACGGGCGCGGGGATGGCCAACGCCCTGTTCGCCGAGCCGGGCGCCCTGGTGATCGACATTCAGCCGCAGGTCTTCCCCGGCGCCTGGGTGGGCGCCTTCGGAGAGCTGATCGGCCACGACTGGTGGGTCTACTACGCGCCTGCCCCCGCCCCGGCCGAGGAGGCGCCCTGGCTCCGCCGCGTGCGGCGCGGCTTCGCCTTCGCCTACCGCCTGCCGCTGGCCCACTTCCTTGCCTTCCTGGACGCGCGGCTCTGACGAACCAGAAATATTACGGCTGCTTCATCTTGTGAACTCTGCTTCATGACGCAGCCTTAACTGGCCCGTCAAGCACAGCGCCAGTACTCCATGGATACCCGCTGAGGCGGCGAAACACATCCATGGAGACGGAAAATGAGCAAGGTCCTGAACACCCTTTCGGCCATCGGCGCGCTGGTGATGGCGGCCACCCCCCTGGTCGCGGTCGGCGGCATCGCCCACGCGGCGGAGACCAACATGCGCCCCGCCCACATCCAGGTGGCCGACCTGGACCTGGGCCAGCCCGGCGACGCCGCCACCTTCCGCCAGCGGGTCGACGCCGCGGCCGAGACCATCTGCACCACCCGTGGCGAGACGGGCCTGAACGCCTTCGACAGCTGTCGCCAGGCGGTCCGGCAGGAGGCGGTCGAGCGGCTCGGCGAGCAGCAGCGCCAGGACCTGCGCGCCGCCTCGACCGACGGCGCGACCGCCTGGACCGTGGCGTTGCGCTGAGCAGGCGTCTGCGGCCGGGAGACCCGACGCTAACGCCTTCTGGAAAGTTGCACCGCTCGGTCTTCTCTCCCCCTCCGTCGCGGCCCTTCGCGTCGCGCGACCTGCCCCGCTGCGCAGGGGGGAGAAGCACCCTCCCAATCACCCCTGTCCTGAGGGAAGACGATTGAAACCTCAGTCCAGGGCCGCCACCTCGCCCAGGCCGCGGTACCGGCCCGCCTGGTCCATGCCGTATCCGACCAGGAAGCGCGCCGGCGCCTCCCAGGCGACGAAATCCGGCGAAAGGCGGGGACCGTGAGGCCAGGGCTTGTGGGCGAACACCGCGGTGTGGACCGATCGCGCCCCCGCCGCCTTCGCCAGGCGCATCGCCTGCTCCAGCGACAGGCCCGACTCCAGCACGTCGCGGCCGGCGACCGACCGCTGCAGGCCCGCACGCACCTCGACCCGCCCCGCACTCTCGCGGACGTCGCCGTAGGAGCCGAGCCATAGGGCGTCGAACAGTGGGTGCCGATCCAGCGCCGCCAGCGCGCGCATCAGGTCCGCGGCGAACCACAGGCCCCCCGTCAACAGGCAGACCGCGACAGTGTCGGCGCCCACCTGCGGGGCGATGCGCGCGGCGAGCGCATGGACAGCCGCCTGCACGCCCTCGGCCGGGAGCAGCACCTCGAACCGGGACGG
>CAXUEN010000441.1:0-2286 GCA_964249945.1 uncultured Caulobacteraceae bacterium
GGGCCCCCGTGGCCACGACGATGGCGGTCTCCCCGGCGTCCGAGACGGTGATCAGCGCCTGGCCGGTCGGGAGGGCGGGGTGGCGGCCGACGCGGGTCGCGTCGACCCCCTCCTGGCCCATCACCTGCAGCAGCCAAGCCCCCGCCTCGTCGGCGCCAACCAGGCCCAGCATGCGGGTCTGCGCGCCCGCCCTCGCGGCGGCGACCGCCTGGTTCAGGCCCTTGCCGCCGGCGTGGCGGGACAGGCCCGACGCCAGCACGGTCTCGCCGGGGCGGGGCAGCTCGGCCACCCGGGCGACGAGGTCCAGGTTGATCGAGCCGACGACGCACACGCTCATGCAGCGGCGGTCCCGCCCGGCCCCCGCTTCTGGAACAGCGCCTTGGGGATGACGGCGTGGGCGCACTTGTTGCCGTTGACCACCTGGGTGACCCCGAAGTTGACGCCGACCGACAGCAGCGAGATGGCCTCGTCCTCGCGCAGGCCCTGGGACGCCATCAGGAACCGTCGGGCCTGGCGGAAGGCGGTCTGGAAGGCGGCGTCGAGCGTCGAGCGGCCATAGACGCTGCTCTGCGCGGTCTTGCCGAGCTCGTTCAGGTAGTCCGGGTGGCTGAAGCCCAGCACCACCCAGGCGTCCGGCGTCTCGATCAGGGGGAAGTCCAGATCGCGTAGCGCCGGTCCGGACGTGGCGCGGGGCCGTACGGTCAGCCGGAACACGCCGGTCAGGGAGCACTCGATGGCGGTGCCGCACAGCTCCCCGTCGCCCTGGGAGGCGTGCGGGTCGCCCACCGAGAACAGGGCGCCGGCGACCTCGACCGGCAGGTAGAGCCTGGCGCCGGCGCCCAGCCGCCAGTTGTCGATGTTGCCGCCGGTCTTCATCGGCGGCACGGAGTCCACCAGGCCAGACGCGTCCGGCGCCACGCCCATGACCCCGAAGTGCGGCCGCACCGGCACCTCCACGCCCTGCAGCACGTCGGTGCGGGACTGCACCGTGGCGGGGTCGACCCTCACGCCCGGATAGTCCATGCGCGCGTGCACCACGCCCGACGGGTCGGTCTGCGGCGTCCAGCGGTAGCTGTGCACGGCGTGGGCGCAGCCGCAGGCCTCGCCGTGCGCCGCCTCCTCGTGCTCCACCTCGTATATCGTCACCACCTCGCGTGGCTTCGGCTCGGTGAGCAGGTCGTCGTACTGCAGGCCCCAGAAGCTCGCGGCGTTGCTGCCGAAGCAGCGTCCGCGGTGGCGGGGATGGCGGCTGGGGCGGGGCAGGATGTCCAGCACCTCGATCTCCAGCACGTCTCCGGGCTCAGCGCCCCGCACGAAGACCGGGCCGGTGCAGATGTGGACGCCGAACCCCTCGCCCGGCCCCCGCCCATAGATGGAGGCGCTCATGGGGCCGGCGCCCCGGCGGTCCACCGCCTTATGGTCGGCGCGCCAGGCGAAGACGCTCTCGGCGCCCTCGTCGCCCTCCACCATGCGCTCGTAGTCGTCGCCGCCGTGGTGGGTCAGGGTCTCGATGGTGACCACGTCGCCGGACCCGACCTCCAGCACGGGCGCGAGGTGGCGACTGAAATAGCCCCAGTGCACCGTGCTGCGGTTGACCGGCAGGTGGTGCTGAACCCCCGTCGCGGAGTCGATGCGGGATACGACGGGCGGCGGTTCCTGATGCGGAGAGGGCGTTTCGCCGTCTCCGCGTGCGGTGTCCTCCACGTCGCGGGGGCGGCGCAGGGTGGGGGAGCCCCGGCGCGGGCCGTCCTCGCTGATGGCGGCGCTAAGGCCTGAGGCCTTGCGGTGCTCGCGCGGCGACACGCCGAACCGCTCCCGGAAGGAGCGGCTGAAATAGGCGATGTCGTTGAAGCCCCAGCGCAGGCAGATGTCGGTGATCGACATCTGGGCGTGCAGCGGGCTGGAGAGGTCGGCCTTGGCCCGGTCGAGCCGGCGGTCGCGGACGTAGGCGGCGAAGCCCTGGCCGGTGCCGCCGAGCAGCTTTTGCACATAGCGCACCGGCAGGGCGTGCTCACGCGCCACCTCGGCCAAGTTCAGCTCGGGGTCGGCCAGCTTCACCTCCACGGTCTGCAGGATCTTGTGCAGGATGGCGGCGCGCACGCTGGCGGCGCCGCCCAGCGGCCCCTCGGCCGCCTCGCTGAACAGGCAGGTCAGCAGGAATTCGGGCAGGGCGATCTCCACAGGGCGGATCTCGTCCAGCTCGAGGGTCTCGATGGCCTCGGCCACCGAGGTCAGCATGCCGGAGAAGACCCGGCCCACGCCCCGGTCGCCGGGCACCAGTATGGC
>CAXUEN010000442.1:0-2284 GCA_964249945.1 uncultured Caulobacteraceae bacterium
GGCGTCGCCCAACGCAGCCTGCATGACCACGTCGCAGCGGTCGAGGCGCCCCTGGCGCGGGGCGACGCGCCCGCCGCGCGGGCGGCTCTGTCCCGGATCGTGGGGCGCGACGTGGAGGCGCTCGACGCCGGAGGGATCGCCGCCGCAGCGCTGGAGAGCCTGGGCGAGAGCTTCTGCGACGGCGTGGCCGCGCCGGCCGTCTGGCTCCTCGTAGGGGGGCCGCCTGGGCTGTTCGCCTACAAGGCCGTTAACACCGCCGACAGCCTGGTCGGCCACCGGGAGAGCCGCTGGCGCGACTACGGCTGGGCCTCGGCCAGGCTGGACGACGCGATGAACCTACTGCCGGCGCGCTTGGCCGGCGTCCTGCTGGCGCTGGCTGGCGGGCGGGGCTGGCGGGTCATGCTGAGAGACGCCGGCAAGCACGCCTCGCCCAATGCCGGGTGGCCCGAGGCCGCCATGGCGGGTGCGCTCGGCGTGCGGCTGGGTGGCCTGGCGACCTATGATGGCGCACGTCACCTGCGGCCTGTGCTCGGCGGGGAAGGTCGCCCGCCGACGGCGCACGACCTCCGCCGGGGCTTGCGCCTCTATCGCCGCGCCTGCGGGATGCTCTGGCTGCTGGCGGGGAGCTTTGCATGGCGGCGCTGATGATCCAGGGCTGCGGGTCGGACGTAGGCAAGTCGACCTTGGTGGCGGGCCTCTGCCGCCTGTTCGCCGACCGGGGCCTACGCGTGCGGCCGTTCAAGCCGCAGAACATGTCCAACAACGCCGCGGTCACCGCAGACGGCGGGGAGATCGGGCGGGCCCAGGCGCTGCAGGCCTTGGCCTGCCGCACGCCCGCGACCGTGGACATGAATCCGGTGCTTCTGAAGCCGCAGTCGGACGTGGGCGCCCAGGTGGTGGTGCGCGGGCGGATGATCGGCTCCGCCACCGCCCGCGAGTTCCAGAGGCGCAAGGCCGGCCTGCTCGGCGTCGCGGTGGAGAGCTTCCGGCGGCTGCAGGCCGAGGCCGACCTCGTGCTGGTGGAGGGCGCCGGCAGTCCGGCGGAGACGAACCTGCGCCGGAACGACATCGCCAATATGGGCTTCGCCCACGCCGCCGACCTCCCCGTGGCGCTGGTCGGCGACATCGACCGCGGCCACGTCATCGCCGCCCTGGTGGGCGCCCACGTGGTGCTGGAGCCTGCGGACCGCACCCGCATCCAGGGGTTCATCGTCAACAAGTTCCGGGGCGACCCGAGCCTGTTCGACGAGGGTCGACGCAACATCGCGAGCCGCACCGGATGGCTGGACCTCGGCATGGCGCCCTGGTGCTCGGCCGTCGCGCGGCTGCCGGCCGAGGACGCCGTGGTGCTGGAGCGCAGCCCTTCGCGCCAGGCGCGACGGCGGGTGCGGATCGCCGTCCCCATGCTCTCCCGCATCGCCAACTTCGACGACTTCGACCCCCTGCGCTACGAGCCGGAGGTGGACTTCGCCTTCGTGCCGCCGGGTCAGGCGCTTCCCGGCGATGCGGACCTGGTCATCCTGCCGGGCACCAAGGCGACGCTGGCCGACCTCGCCTTCCTGCGGCGGGAGGGCTGGGACGTGGACATCTTGGCTCACGTACGCCGCGGCGGGTGGGTGCTCGGCGTCTGCGGCGGCTACCAGATGCTCGGCCGTCGCGTCGCCGACCCCCATGGGATCGAGGGACCTGCGGGCGAGGCGCAGGGCCTCGGCCTGCTCGACGTGGAGACGGTCCTGACGGGCGGCAAGATCCTGGAGCGGGTCAGCGGCGTGCTGGCCGCAGGCCTGGATGGGACGGGCGCCGCCCTGGAGGGCTACGAGATGCACGTGGGCGAGACGCACGGGCCGGACACGGCGCGGCCCTTCGCCTACCTCCGCGGCGGGATAGGGGAGGGCGCCCGTTCAGCTGACAGGCGCGTGTCGGGAGTCTACCTGCACGGCCTCTTCGCCCGCGCGGAAGCCCGCGGCGCCATCCTGGCGGGTCTCGGCGCGAGTTCGGACGGGTTAGACCATGACGGCCGGGTCGAGGGCGCGCTGGACGAACTCGCCGCCCTTTTCGCCCGATCGTTGGACATCGACGCTATCGCAAGGATCGCCGGCCTTTGACCTCGTTTTCGGACCCGGGCTTCACGCCGCCGCCCATCCCACCCGTTCCGGTAGCGCTCGCCGCTTCGCTGCGAGCCAAGCTCGACGGACTGGCCAAGCCGCCCGGATCGCTCGGGCGGCTGGAAGCCCTGGCGCTGCGCCTTGGCCTGATCCAGGGGCGACTCGACCCAAAAGTGGCA
>CAXUEN010000443.1:0-2268 GCA_964249945.1 uncultured Caulobacteraceae bacterium
GTAGATGCCGGTGTTCAGATCGCGGTGGTGCGGGCGACGCAGCGCCCCGGGGGCCTTGTCCTCGACGTAGGCGGTGGCCTCCAGCGCGTGGTGCGAGCGGCGCATGCCCCGGCGTGAGGGCGAGGTCTTTCGCTTCGGAACAGCCATGGAACGTCTCGTCGGGGAACTTGGCGCGCAAGCGCACGTGAAACGGAAGCGGCGGCCCGAAAGCCGCCGTGAGAAACGCGCTTATGGCTGAAACCGTCGCGCCGCGCAACCTTCCGGCCTGCAGGCGGACGGGTCAGACCAGCCGGCTCTGCTCCAGCGCCGCCGCCACGAAGCTGGCGAACAGGGGGTGGGGCTGGAAGGGGCGGCTCTTCAGCTCGGGGTGGAACTGCACGCCCACGAACCAGGGGTGGTCTTCGCGCTCCACGATCTCGGGCAGCAGGCCGTCCGGCGACAGGCCGGTGAAGCGCAGGCCCGCCCCCTCGATGGCCTCGCGATAGCCAATGTTCACCTCATAGCGGTGGCGGTGGCGCTCGGCCACGTCGGCCGCGCCGTAGATGTCGGCGACCTTGGAGCCGGGGATCAGGGTGGCATCGTAGGCGCCCAGCCGCATGGAGCCGCCGAGGTCGCCTCCGTGCTGGCGGCGCACCAGCTGGTTTCCGCTCAGCCACTCGGTCATCAGGCCGACCACCGGCTCGTCGGTGGGGCCGAACTCGCTGGAGCTGGCGCGCGCGATGCCGGCGACGTTGCGGGCCGCCTCAATCACCGCCATCTGCATGCCGAAGCAGATGCCGAAATAGGGCACCCGCCGCTCCCGGGCGAACTGGACCGCGCGGATTTTGCCTTCCGCGCCACGCTCCCCGAAGCCGCCGGGCACGAGAATGGCGTGGACGCCCTCCAGCCTCGCCGCAGCAGCGCCCGACTCCCCTTCGAACGCTTCCGACTCCACCCAGTCCAGGTTGACCTTGACGTTGTTAGCTAAACCGCCGTGCACGAGGGCCTCGATCAGACTCTTGTAGGCGTCCTTCAGCACGGTGTACTTGCCGACCACCGCGACGGTGACCTCGCCGTCCGGATGAGCGATATGGTCGGCTATGCGCTGCCAGCGCGACAGGTCAGGCGCGGGCGCGTCGTGGAGGGCGAAGGCGTCTAGGATCTCGCGGTCCAGGCCCTCGCGGTGATAGTCCAGCGGCACGGCGTAGATGCTGGCGCTGTCCATGGCCTGGATGACCGCGCCCTCCCGCACGTTGCAGAACAGGGCGATCTTGCGCTTCTCGTCGGGCGGGATCGGCTGTTCGCAGCGGCAGAGCAGGATGTCGGGCTGGATGCCGATGGAGCGCAGCTCCTTCACCGAGTGCTGCGTCGGCTTGGTCTTCATCTCGCCGGCGGTCTTGATGAAGGGCAGAAGCGTCAGGTGCACGAAGCAGGCGTGGCCGCGCGGCAGCTCCTGGCCGAGCTGACGGATCGCCTCGAAGAACGGCAGCCCCTCGATGTCGCCGACGGTGCCGCCGATCTCCACCAGCACGAAGTCGGCCTCGGCGCCTTCGTCGTCCAGCGCGGGCTTCAGAACGAAGTCCTTGATCTCGTTGGTGACGTGGGGGATCACCTGCACGGTCGCGCCCAGGTAGTCGCCTCGCCGCTCCTTCTCCAGGATGGTCTGGTAGATGCGGCCGGTGGTGATGTTGTCGCCCTGGTGGGCGTTGACGCCGGTGAACCGCTCGTAGTGGCCGAGGTCGAGGTCGGTCTCGGCCCCGTCGTCGGTCACGAACACCTCCCCGTGCTGGTAGGGGCTCATCGTGCCGGGATCGACGTTCAGGTAGGGGTCGAGCTTGCGCAGGCGGACGCGGTAGCCGCGCGCCTGCAGGAGCGCGCCGAGCGCAGCGGAGGCGAGACCTTTTCCCAAGGAGGAGACCACGCCCCCGGTGATGAAGATGTACCGGGCCATGGGAGTCGAGGTTTAGCGGGGAATCGCCGCCCGCGCCACGCCGCAGGGCTTGACCGCCGCCAGGTCGCGCGAGAACATTAGCGGAACGTTCCTGCGGGAGGCGGCGATGCGAAAAACGGGCGCGATCGACTACGTTGAGCTGCCGGGGCGCGACCTGACGGCCACCAAGGCCTTCTACGCGCAGGCGTTCGGCTGGGCCTTCACCGACTACGGACCGACCTACGCCGCTTTCGACCAGGGGCTGGAGGGCGGCTTCCAGGCGGATGCGGACGAGCGGACCGCCGCGCCGCTCGTGGTGCTCTGGGCCGACGACCTGGAGGCGGCGCTCGAAGCGGTGA
>CAXUEN010000444.1:0-780 GCA_964249945.1 uncultured Caulobacteraceae bacterium
CCGAGCTCGCGGCGCGCATGTGGGACGCGATCGCCACGCTGCGCGGCGCGCGGCCCTCGGCGGCCAGGGCCTGGACCAGCCGCCAGAAGCCGTGGAAGGCGCCAGAGCGCGCGCCCTCCAGCCCGGCCCCCAGCCCGGCCAGGGAAAGGTCCTGGCAGGGAAAGGAGCCCCACATCAGTTCGGCCCTCCCCGGCAGGTCGACGGCCGCCAGGGTGTGGACGTCGCCCACGCGCAAGGCCTCGTCCCCGAAGTTGGCGCGGTAGGCCGAGGCCTTGGCCGGGTCGATGTCGTTGGCGAACCGGCAGCGCCAGCCCTCGCCCAGGCCCGTCCGCGCCATGCCGCCGCCGGCGAAGAACTCGTAGAAGCCCGGCCGGGCGGCCGGGGGCGCTGGCGAATCGGGATGCACGCGAAAGAGGGTGGCGCGTCCGGCCGCTTCCCGCAAACCCTGCCGCCGGGGCCGGCGCCGGCGATGAGCATAGGCGCGCCGATCCGCGATTGCGTATAGGCGTCAAGCATGAGCGGGACCGCTGCGATCGCCACTGACATCCGCCGCCTGGACGCCGAGGATCCGCTGCGGCCGTTCCGCGAGCGCTTCCAGCTGCCGCCGGGGGTGATCTATCTCGACGGCAACTCGCTGGGCGCCCTGCCCCGGGCCACGCCCGGCCGGATCGCGCAGGTGGTGGCCGGCGAGTGGGGCGAAGGGCTGATCCGCAGCTGGAACGCCGCCGGCTGGATCGACGCCCCGGCCCGGGTGGGCGCCCGCATCGCGCCCCTGGTGGG
>CAXUEN010000444.1:790-2268 GCA_964249945.1 uncultured Caulobacteraceae bacterium
CCACCTCGGTCAACCTGTTCAAGCTGCTCGCCGCCGCCATGGCCGACCGACCGGACCGCCGCGTGATCCTGACCGAGGCCGGCGGCTTCCCCACCGACCTCTACGTGGCCCAGGGGCTGGCCGCCTTCGCCCCCCACCTGCAGGTGCGCGCCGTCCCCCGGGAAGGGATCGAGGCCGCCCTGGACGCCCGCGTCGGCGTGCTGTTGCTGACCCACGTCCACTACAGGACCGGCCAGGCCTTCGACATGGCCGCCCTCACCCGCGCCGCCCAGGCGCACGGCGCGATGATGCTCTGGGACCTCAGCCACAGCACGGGCGCGGTGGCGGTCGATCTTGAGGCTGCGCGGGCCGACCTGGCGGTGGGCTGCGGCTACAAGTACCTGAACGGCGGCCCGGGCGCGCCGGCCTTCCTCTATGTGGCGGAGCGTCACCAGGCGCGGCTGCGCTCGCCCCTGTCCGGCTGGATGGGGCACGCCGCGCCCTTCACGTTCGGCGACGACTACCAGCCCGCCGACGGCCTCGCCCGCTTCCTGTGCGGCACCCCGCCGGTGCTGAGCCTGGCGGCCCTGGAGGTGGGGGTGAAGCTGATGGGCGAGGCCGACCTGCCCACAGTCTTCGCCAAGTCGCAGGCGCTCTGCACCCTGTTCATCGACCGGGTGGAGGCCCGCTGCGCCGGCCTCGGCCTGCAGCTGGCGACGCCGCGCGACCCGGCGGGGCGGGGCGCCCACGTCTCCTTCAGCCACCCGCAGGCCTATGCCGTGATGCAGGCGCTGATCGCCCGCGGCGTGATCGGCGACTTCCGGGCGCCGGACATCCTGCGCTTCGGCTTCCCGGCCCTGTATGTGAGCTACGCCGACGTCTGGGCCGCCGCCGACGGGCTGCACGACGT
Organism: uncultured Caulobacteraceae bacterium; assembly: GCA_964249945.1. Classification (GTDB taxonomy): domain Bacteria; phylum Pseudomonadota; class Alphaproteobacteria; order Caulobacterales; family Caulobacteraceae; genus CAHJWH01. Next base: position 1,680 of record CAXUEN010000444.1, read on the forward strand.
CCTCGCCTCGCAAGCCTGGCGCGATGAGGCCTTCCAGCTCCGCAACCCTGTCACCTAGGCGTCCGCGGCCACGCGGATGAACACCTCGTACCGGCCGAGGTGGCGCGCCAGGTCGGCGGCCGACAGGCGGAAGCCGTCGGGATCATCGCCGATCAGGGCGGTGGTCTGGGAGCGGTGGCGACCGATGGCCGCTCCCTTGCGCGCCAGCACCGCGCCGACGTCGAGCTTCACGCAAGGGGCGGGCGGCCCGGCGTCGTCCGGGTCCGCCAGGGTCAGGCCCCAGATCGGATAGGCGAACAGCGGCGCGCCCCAGGCGGCGGCCTGCCGGCGTGCGATGCCGTAGGCCGCCTTGTGGTCCGGATGAGGGTCCGCCGACCAGCTGGTGAAGACCGCCGCAAAGCCGCCCAGCGCTGAGAGCCAGGCCTGCGCCGTCGCCTCGTGCTCGGCCAGCCGCCCGTCCGGCGCGCCGAACGCCTCCACCCTCACGCCGCCGTCCGCCAGCTCGGCTACGGCGTCGGCCAGTTCGGACCGGCGCACCCGCGCCAGCCGCTCGGGCGGATAGGCCGGGTCGAGCGGCACGTAGGCCGCG
>CAXUEN010000445.1:0-1746 GCA_964249945.1 uncultured Caulobacteraceae bacterium
GGGCTGGACGGCCTGGACCGCCGCTACCTGCGCGCCCTGATCGAGACCTATGGGGGCGGCCCGGTGGGGGCCGAGACCCTGGCCGCCGCCCTCGCGGAGGCCCGCGACGCGGTGGAGGACGTCATCGAGCCCTACCTGCTGCAGCAGGGCTACGTCCTGCGCACGCCCCGCGGGCGAGTGGCCGGCGGCAAGGCCTACGAGCATCTAGGCCTGAGGCCGCCCGCGCAGAAGCCCGCCGTCCAGGCCGGCCTGTTCGAGGACTAGCCCTGTGAGCGCCGACCCTGCACCGTCCGCAGGCGTCTTCCTGGGGCGCGAGCATCGCCTGCCGGTGCGGGTCTATTACGAGGACACCGACTTCACCGGCCTGGTCTACCACGCCAGCTACCTGCGCTTCCTGGAGCGCGGCCGCTCGGACTTCCTGCGCCTAGCCGGCGCGGACCACGTCGCCATGGCCGCGCTTGGGACCGCCTTCGCGGTCCTTCGGCTGGAGATCGACTTCCGCCGCGCCGCCCGGATCGACGACGCCCTTGGGGTCGTCACGCAGATCGCCGCGGCGCGCGGCCCTCGCCTGCGCTTCGCCCAGCATGTCGAGCGGGACGGCGAGGTGCTCTGCACCGCCGGGGTGGAGGCGGCCTGCATCGACGCCGCGGGGCGCGCCCGCCGTCCACCGCCCGAGCTCGGACGCGCCCTCGCATCCTACCTGCCGGCGGCCTGAGCGACGTCAGAGACAGGCGTAGGCGCTGGTGATCAGCTTCACCGCGCGCGCATCCCCGATCAGTTCGGGCGACTGGCGGTTCATCACATAGGCGCCGGACAGGCCGCGCTCGGGGTCCGCGAAGGCGCAGCTGCCGCCCCATCCCGAATGACCGAAGCTGGCGTCGCCCGGCCCGTAGATCATGTTGGGGACGTTGCGCATCAGGCCTGCGGCCCAGCTGATCCGGAACGGCAGCACCAGGTCCTGGCCGACAATGCGCTCGCGGGTCAGCGCCTCCACCGTAGCGCGTTTCAGGATGGACCGTCCGTCCAGCTCTCCGCCGCAGGCCAGGGCGTTCATCAGGCGCGCCAGGCCGAGCGCTGTGACGTGACCGTTGGCCGAGGGGATCTCCGCCCGTCTCCAGTCGCCGGCGCCGCGGCCGCCCGGCGCGGCCCACCTGGTCAGGAAGGCCAGCTTCTTGATCTCGGTGATCTTGCCGAAGTCGGCGAAGCGGGTGGGGCGTTCCAGGTCGGCCACGCGGGGGAACTCCGCGTCGGGCAGGCCGATCCAGAGGTCCAGGCCGAACGGTTCGGCGAAATCCTCCCGCAGCGCCCGGCCCATGGTCCGGCCGTCGACGCGGCGGAAGATCTCGCCCGCGGTGAAGCCGTAGGTGACGGGGTGGTAGCCGCTGGCGGTCCCCGGCGGCCAGAGCGGCGCCATGGCGGCGAGCTTGTCCACGATGGCGTCCCAGTCCAGCCAGAGGCCGGGGTCCATCGGCTCCGCCAGGCCGGCCAGGCCGGCCTGGTGCGACATGACCTGGGCCACTGTGATCTCGGCCTTGCCCGCCTGGGCGAATTCGGGCCAGACGCTGGCCACGGTCTGCCCGTAGCTCAGGCGCCCCTGGTCGACGAGGCGCGCGATCAGGCGCTCGGCCCGCACGATCCCGACCGCCCGGCCGACGCCGTCGACCACGACGGCGGGATCGAAGCGGCAGTGCTCCGGCCGCGCGATCATCCGGGTGGCGAGCTCGTCGACGGGTGTCGACAGCGACG
>CAXUEN010000445.1:1756-2265 GCA_964249945.1 uncultured Caulobacteraceae bacterium
TGGGCGACGAGGCGCGCGATCAGGATCGCGGCGATGGCCTTGGTGGTGGAGAAGACCGGGGTCAGGGTGTCCGCCGCGAACGGGCGCGCGCGGGCGCGGTCGGCGAAGCCGCCCCAGACGTCGAACACCACCTCGCCCCGCTCCACCAGGGTGAAGCGCGCGCCGAGTTCGGACCCGTCGGCGACGCTGGCCTGGAAGGCCGTGGCGAGGGCGGCGAAACGGTCCGGCAGGATCATGGGCCGCCTTGTAGCCGCGCAGGGGGACCGGCGAAACCTGTGAGCGGCTTGCGTTCAACGTCCGGGCCTGCACAGTCTCCCTATGACCGCGATCCTCTATCCCGTCGCCGACACCGCGGAGGCGGCCTTGCACGCCCCGCGGGGCTATGCGGCGCGGGAGCGGGAGGCCGAGAGCCTGGCCTGCGCCGCCGTGGCCTTCGTCAGCGAGCCGGTGGGACCCGCCTTCGCCACCCGCGAGGCAGCGCTCGACGCCTATGCCGGCCGGGTGGAGGA
>CAXUEN010000446.1:0-2260 GCA_964249945.1 uncultured Caulobacteraceae bacterium
GCTGGCGGGAGGAGCAAGCCTGGCGGCGGCGGGCCTCGCGCACGCCGCCGCGCCGGCCGACACCGACGCCTATGTCGCCCAGGCCATGCAGGCGTTCGGCGCGCCGGGGCTGTCGCTGGCGGTGGTGGAGGACGGGCGGGTAGCGCTGGCCAGGGGCTACGGTGTCCGCCGGCTGGGCGCCGCGGCCCCGGTGGACGCCCACACCGGCTTCCCCATCGGCTCGGAGACCAAGGCCTTCACCGCCACAGCGCTGGCCATCCTGGTGGACCGGGGCAGGCTCTCCTGGGACGACAAGGTGGTGGACCGCCTGCCGGGGTTCGCCATGTACGACCCCTACGTCACCGCCCACATGACGGTGCGTGACCTGCTGACCCACCGCAGCGGCCTCAGCCTCGGCGAAGGCGACCTGTTGGTCATTCCCGGCACCCGCCGCAGCCGCGCCGGCATTGTCCATGCGCTGCGCTACCTGAAGCCCTCCACGGGGTTTCGTGAGCGCTTCGCCTACGACAACATCCTCTACATCGTGGCCGGCGCCCTGGTGGAGTCGGTCTCGGGCCAGAGCTGGGAGGACTTCGTCCGCCAGAACATCTTCCAGCCTGCAGGCATGAGCGACGCCCGCGCCAACTACAGCGCCGACGCGCCCGACACCGTGGCCCTGCATGCCCGCACGGGCGGCGCGATCCGCGGAGAGGGCGACGAGGCGGTCCTGCCCGCGCCCGAGGGCTTCTTCCACGGCGTCGGGCCCGCAGGCGGGATCAGCGTCAGCGCGAGCGATCTCGCCCGCTGGATGCAGGTGCAGCTCGCCCACGGCGCGCTCTCGAACGGCGGCCGGCTCTACAGCGAGGCCCAGGCCGCCGAGCTGTGGCGCCCTGTTGTCGTCGTCCCGCCCGAGGAGTTCAAGCTGCCCGTGCCGTTGGCCGCCATGCAGCCGGATCTGCAGACCTATACGCTGGGCTGGTTCGTGGAGAGCTATCGCGGGCACAGGATCGTGGAGCACTCCGGGGCCGTGTTTGGCGCTCTGGCCATGCTCTATCTCATCCCGGACCGGGGCGTGGGGATCGCGGTGAGCATCAATTCGGAGGACGGCGCGACGCGGCGCGCGGTGGCCTTCCACCTGCTGGACCACTACCTCGGCGTTGCGCCGACGGACTGGATCGCCCGCCTGAAGGACGCCCGGGCGCAGTCGCTGCAGCGCGCCCACGCCGCCCTGGACGCCGCGCCAGCCCCACCCGCGAGCGCAGGCGTCAAGCCGGCCCTGCCGCCTGCACGCTATGCCGGGCGCTACGTGGACCCGTGGTACGGCCCCATGACCGTGGCGGCTGGCCGGGACGGGGGCTTATCCATCGCCTTCGACCAGACGCCGGGAATGGAAGGCGCGCTGGAGCCGCTGGGCGGCGACCGTTTCCGCACGCGCTGGCGCGATCCCAACATCGAGAACGCCTACGTCAACTTCGCGACGGCTGCGGGTGCGGTACGCGCGGTGACCCTAAAGGCGATCTCGCCTCTCGCCGACTTCAGCTTCGACTATCAGGACCTGCACTTCGCCCCCGCCGGCGGGCAGGCGATGGCGACGCGGTAGGCGCTGCAGTCTAGGTCACCGACTCATTATGGCGCAGCCAGATGCGGGTTGAAGCGAGTTTCACACCGGCGAGGTAATTCTCGGCGAGCTTGTCGTAACGGGTGGCGACGCCGCGGAAGTGCTTGAGCTTGTTGAAGAAACGTTCGACCAAGTTGCGCTTTTTGTAGAGGAAGGCGCAGAACACCGGACGCCGCTTGCGGTTGGTCATCGGCTTCACGTTGGCCCAGGCTCCGCGTTCGGCCAACGTCTGGCGCAGGGCGTCGCTGTCATAAGCCCGGTCCGCCAGGAGCGTCTGCTCACGTCCGACGGTGTCCAGCATGTCCTGAGCGCTGCGCCCGTCATGAGCCTGGCCTTCGGTCAGCTTGAGGGTGATGGGCAGGCCGTTGGCGTCCACACGGCGTGGATCTTGGTGGTCCGCAGGAGTCCTTCGTGCCACGCGCGCTACCCTCGCCGCCAGTCCGGAGATGGATGTGGGGCGTAGCCGGCATTTATTTTATGGATTATAATCCGAAGACATTCTTCACTTGGAACATGCAATGCGGGGACCCGACTTCGCCGAGCTGCGCGCGTTCGCCGAAGTGGCGCAGCGGCGGAGCTTCGCGCGTGCGGCCGAGCATCTGCGGATAGCCCCCTCCACGCTGAGCCAGACGGTGCGGGCGCTGGAGGAGCGGCTGGGGGTGA
>CAXUEN010000447.1:0-2260 GCA_964249945.1 uncultured Caulobacteraceae bacterium
GGGCCGCCTGGCCGGGCAGCGCGGCGACGGCGGCTTCGTCGGTGAGGTCGGCGGCCAACGCCGCGGCCTGTCGTCCCCGTGTGCGCAGATCGGCCAGGGTGGCCCGCGCCTCGTCCGGCGAGCTCCGGTAGTGGACCGCCACGTCATAACCCGCGTCCGCCAGCGCCAGGCAGATGACGCGGCCGACCCGCTGGGCGCCGCCGGTAACCAGGGCGGCGGGCATGGCCTCAGTCCGGGCGGCCGAACTCGAACCAGTTCACCGCGAGTACGGCGACGACGAAGATCAGGATCGGCAGGATGGCGCCCATGGACGGGTCCCTTGCAGAAGGTGAGCGGGCTTTAGAGCGGGGGTGGCGGGAAGGGAAGCATTCGCGTCCATCGCTACCCTGAGAACCGTCGTCCTCGGGCGTGTCCCGAGGAGGAAGGACGGCTCCGGGTGCTTCGCCTGCGGCGCGCAAGCATCCAGCACAGGCCGGCTCGATCCTCGGAACAAGCCCGAGGATGACGGGAGGAGGAGAGAGGGCGGCAATGACGGCGTCCGCTATCCCACGGTCTCCATCGCCCGCCGCGCGCTCGCCCGCAGCTTCTCGCTCTCCGACTTCAGCTGGCCGCAGGCGGCCAGAATGTCCCGCCCCCGCGGCGTGCGGATGGGGGAGGCGTAGCCGGCGCGGTTCAGGATGGCGGCGAAGGCCTCGATGGTCGCGCCGTCGGAGCACTGGTAGGGCGAGCCCGGCCAGGGGTTGAACGGGATCAGGTTGACCTTGGCCGGGATGCCCCCGATCAGCTTGACCAGGGCGCGGGCTTCGGCCGGGCTGTCGTTGACGCCCTTGAGCATGACGTATTCAAAGGTCACCCGGCGCGCGTTGGACAGGCCCGGATAGGCCCGCACGCCAGCCATCAGTGGCTCCAGCGGGTAACGGCGGTTCAGCGGCACCAGCTCGTTGCGCAGCGCATCGTTGGTGGCGTGCAGCGAGATGGCCAGCATCGCCTGGGTGCGCTCGCCAAGCGCAGTCAGCTCTGGCACGACGCCGGAGGTGGAGACGGTGATCCGGCGGCGGGAGATGGCGATTCCCTCGCCGTCGGAGACGATGTCGATGGCCCCCGCCACCCCGTCCAGGTTGTAGAGCGGCTCGCCCATGCCCATGAACACGATGTTGGACAGCCGCCGCTCCTCCTTTGGGGACGGCCACTCCTCCAGGTCGTCCCGGGCCACCTGGACCTGGGCGGTGATCTCGGCTGAGGTGAGGTTGCGGACCAGCGCCTGGGTGCCGGTGTGGCAGAAGGTGCAGTTCAGGGTGCAGCCGACCTGGCTCGAGACGCAGAGCGCGCCATAGCGACCGACGTCGGGAATGTAGACAGTCTCCGCCTCGACTCCCGGCGCGAACCGGATCAGCCACTTACGCGTGCCGTCCCGGCTGACCTGGCGTTCGACGACCTGGGGCCTCGCCAGGGTGAAGTGCTCGGCCAGCGAGGCCTGCAGCTCCTTGGACACGTTGCTCATGGCGGCGAAGTCGGTGACGCCGTGATGGTGGATCCAGCGCCACAGCTGGGCGGCGCGCATCTTCGCCTTGTCGGGCGTGACCACTCCGCTCTTCACCAGGGCGGCGGCGAGTTCGGGACGGGTCAGGCCTGAGAGGTTGGGCGGTAAGGCCTGGGGTGCGGCTATGTGGCCGACAGGCAGGCTTATGACGGGCGCGGCGTCCATGGCGGCAACATAGGCTTTTCGCGACGAAGCGCCAATCAACCCCTCTCCGCGGAGGGACGAGGGAGGTCAAGGCCCGCGGGCGTAGCTGAGGCCATCACAGGTGGACAGGCACTGCGTCCAGCCCGAGTCGCAGCCGCTGGCGTCGACCTCGCCGGCGGCGCACCGGGTACGCGCCACCGCGCACTGCGCGCGGCATTGGCCGGTCGTGCTGCGGGCGATGGTAGCCGGCCGGCTGTAGCGCGAGTGCACCGCCGAGCGCAGGACGAGCGGCGGGGCAGGGGGAAGGAGTGGTCGCAGGGTGGGCGTTGCAGCCGTCGAGGGGAGGGGCGTTGGTGAGGCGGCGCCCGGCGGTGCGACACCGGCCGGGTAGGACAGGCTATTGGACGCAGCGGCGGGCGCGTCGGAGGGTTCGGGAAGCGGCTTCGGCCTCAGGCGCGGCTTATCCTGAGCCGCTGCGGGGCCGGCGAAGGCGACCGCTCCCACGAGAAGCCCGGCGCGCAGCCCGCCGGCGAGGCTGCGCGCCCTGCGCGAGACGGAGACGCTGGCGGCCACGGC
>CAXUEN010000448.1:0-2258 GCA_964249945.1 uncultured Caulobacteraceae bacterium
CGCTGCCGGCCCAGACGGCGGTGGCGATCGTGTCGGGGGACGGACATTACCTTGTCCAGACGGACCGCGACGCCTTCGCTCCCCTTCCCACCGACTGGCGCGCCCAGCTGGTGCGGGGCCGCACCCTGTTCACCTCCAAGGACGTGAGGGGCGTGGCCCGCGACTTCGCCACCGCCCCGCTGCTGAGCGGAGAGGCTTACGTGGTGCTTTCGGCGCCTGCGCCTGGCATCTTCTACTGGGCGCGTCTCAATCCGTTCAGCGCCATCGTCTTCCCCGTGCTGGCCTGGCTGGCGGCCTGGGCGGCGGTCTGGCTTGCGGTGGATCGGGTGGTGATCCGCTGGCTGCACTATCTGGACCGGATCGCCTCCATCTACGCCCGTGGTCGCTTCACCGTGAGGCCCCTGAAGGCTGAACGGGCCCCGGCGGAAATCCGCGATCTGGCCCACACCCTGGACGCCATGGCCGACGGCATCGTCGCCCGCGACATGAGCCTGCGCGACTCCCTGGCGCAGAAGGACACCCTGATGCGGGAGATCCATCACCGGGTGAAGAACAACCTGCAGGTGATCACGAGCCTGATCAACATGCAGCAGCGCGCCCTCACCGATCCGGCGGCGCGGGCGGCCATGTCCGACACCCGCCAACGGATCACCGCCCTGGCTCTGATCTATCGGGCGCTCTACCAGGGACCCGACCTCCGCCGGGTCGACGTCCGGCAGTTCCTGGAGGAGCTGGTCGGCCAGCTGGGGGCGGGCGAAGGGGGGCGGCCTGCGCCGATCCGCACCGAGCTGCGCGCCGACGACCTGGAGATCGACCCCGACAAGCTGGCGCCGCTCGCCCTCTTTGCGGTGGAGGCGATCAGCAACGCCCGCAAGCACGCCTTCGGACCCGAGGGCGGGGCCATCGACGTGCGTTTCCGGGTCCTGGGCGACCAAGTGGTGCTGGAAATCCAGGACGACGGCCACGGGGACGCCGACGCCTTGCCCACTGCAGGCGTCGGACGCACCCTGATGAGCGCCTTCGCCCGCCAGCTCCGCGGCCACACCGAGGTCGAGCCCGCGCCAGAGCGCGGGGTGCGGGTCAGGCTCACCTTCCCCCGCCCGCAACTTCCTGGCGGCGAAGAGACGCAGCCAGGGAACCAGGCGGCGGCGTGATCGTTCAAGCTCGACCTTTAGGGGAGACATTCCAGATGCGTAAGATAATCGTGCTGCTCGTCGCCGCCGCCGCCCTCAGCTCGGCCGCGTGCAACACCCTCGCCGGCGCCGGCAAGGACGTCAGCGCCACCGGCGCCGCCGTGACCGACACCGCCCACGACGCGACGCCGCACTAAGATGCGCAAGCTCGCCATCCTCCTTGTCGCTGCGGCCGCCATGACGGTCGCCGCTTGCAACACCATCGCGGGCGCCGGCAAGGACGTCAGCGCCGCAGGCGGCGCCGTGACCGACACGGCCCACGACGCGACGCCCCACTAAACAGGCGTCCCAAATAGCTTGAACAGCGTCCCGCGGGTCCCCGCGGGGCGCTTTCGGCGCTTGGCCGGATGTTTTTCGCGTCCCCCTTCACCCGCTCCGCGCTGAGCGGTAAGCCAGTGGGCATGAGCGATGCACGGACCACGATCACAGCGGACGCCGGGCCTGCGGCCGACATCCGGGTGGTGATCGCGGCCTCGGCGGCCGGCACAGCGTTCGAGTGGTACGACTTCTTCGTCTTCGTGCCGCTGGCCACGATCATCTCACGGATTTTCTTTGCGGGCCTGAACGAATCGGCGGCCTACGTCTTCGCCCTCGGCTCGTTCGCGGCGGGGTTCGCCTTTCGTCCCCTCGGCGCCCTGATCTTTGGCCGGATCGGAGACCGGACGGGCCGCAAGGGCGCCTTCCTCGTCACGGTGCTGATGATGGGCGCGGCCACCTTCGCCATCGGCCTGCTGCCTACCTACCGCAAGGTGGGGATCGCCTCGCCGCTCGCCTTCATCGCGCTTCGCCTGATCCAGGGCGTGGCGCTGGGCGGCGAATGGGGCGGCGCCGCCATCTTCATCGCGGAGCACTCGCCCATTGCCAGCCGGGGCCGGATGACGAGCTGGATCGGGGCGGCCGCCGCCTTCGGGCTGGGCGGGGCGCTGATCGTGACGCTGATCGCCCGCTCGCTGGTGGGGGAGGCCGCGTTCGCCGCCTGGGGCTGGCGAATCCCCTTCCTGGCCTCCGCCGTGCTGCTCGCCGTCTCTGTGTGGTTCCGGCTGAAGCTGTCGGAAAGCCCGGTCT
>CAXUEN010000449.1:0-2246 GCA_964249945.1 uncultured Caulobacteraceae bacterium
GCTCGGCTTGACGCGGGGCGACCCCGCGGCCGCCCGCGTCTCAGGCGCGCTGGAGGGGCTGCTGCCCGCCGCTCAGCGGGGGGCGATCCAGGGCGCGAAGTCCCCGGGCGGGTAGATCCGCGGAAGGCGCTCGCCGATCACCTCGCGGCCGCGGTCGCCCCAGACGGCCACGCTCTCCCGATCGTCCGCCAGGCGGCGCAGCGCCTCCGCGGCGAACGCCACGTCGGGCTCGGCCCAGATCGCGCCCGCCACCTCATATCGTCCGCTCGGATCGCGCGCGGGCACAAGCTGGTAGGGGACCTCGATGACGCCGCCGGCCTGGAAGTCGGCGTTGCCCGACCAGCCGGTGGCGATCACCGCGCGACCCAGCACCATGCTCTGCGCGATGGACAGGCCGAACCCCTCCGAGCGGTGCAGCGAGACGAACACGTCGGCGCTGGCCAGCAGGTTGTCCGCGTCGGCGTCCGAGAGCTCCGCCACCAGCAGCGTGATGTTGGACCAGCCGGCGATCCGCTCGCGCAGCTCGGCCGGGGCCAGCGCCGGGTCTCCGCCCTTCGCGTTGGCCTTGACGATCAGGCGCACGCCGCCGTCGTCGGGGCGGAAGGCGCGTTGGAAGGCGTCCACCGCCCCCATGGGGTTCTTGCGGGCGGCCGTGGAGTTCACGTCGAACATGCACAGCACGGCCAGCTCGCCCGGCCGCCAGCCGAACCGTTCGCGGTCGGCGCGGGCCCCCGTCATCTCCGGCAGGGGGTAGGGAATCATGCGGACCTTCACGTCCGTGCCCTGCGCCGCCTTTCGCACCGCGTCGGCCACGAAGGGGCTGCCGGCCCAGACCTCATGGAACAGGGGCAGCGCCTCGATCCAGTCGGGAGGCAGCTCCGCCAACTCCCACGCCCAGAAGCCGATGCGGTAGCGCCGCTCGAAGACCGGGTGCGTGGCGTGCGTCATGAAGTGCACGGCCTCGGGCGGATTGCAGAAGGCGAACCACACGCCGCCGGGAGAGACGTCGGCCAGGGTGTGCCCGGGGCGGTCCCGATCCAGGTCGTGCAGCCGCAGCGGCACGCCGCCGCGCTTCAGCGCCTCCGCGCCCATACGGCCGCTGCGGCCGATGCCCATGTGCGCGGAGAGGAAGCCGGACAGCAGCACGTCCCCGGGCTCCAGGGTGCGCGCGTCGGGGCGGTACAGGATGCGCGGCTGCGGACCGCTGACGTACGTCACCCGACGCCGGCCGGGGCGGCCCTTCAGCCGCGGCAGCAGGATCGGACGCAGGCGCCACGCCATCCGCGGCCGGTGCTGCAGCAGGTGGGTCCACTCGAGGACGGCGTAGACGCGGCTCATCAGGGCGCGGCGCGCCTCGAAGGGGAGGGGCAGGGCCTTCCAGAGCCGGCGCACCCCGTCCAGGGCGGGATGTTGGAGAAAGGGCATGGGCGCGGCGCTTCCCACGCCCTCCGCCCTCCGGCAACACTGCGCCGCCCGGTGACAGGCGCGGCGCACCGCGGTAGAGCCCGGCCGGCGCCGCGGGCATGATGTAGTGGTAGCCTGGCAGCTTCCCAAGCTGCTCGTGCGGGTTCGATTCCCGCTGCCCGCTCAAGGACTTAGCGCCAGCGTCGGGCGTCACTCATATCGACTCCTGGGTCAGTCGAATCGACCAGTCTCTGAATCCCTTCACTTCATGGCGTTGCACCGACGGGGTCATCTCTCGGTGAAGTTCGGCGCACAACGCTCAGCTTCTGCCCGTCGGCGCATCGCTGTACTACCTTAGGTAGCATTGCTTATCGGACGTTCTGGCTGTCAGTGACAAGGCTGGGTCAACGCTCCGCATCCGTTCGGGTGCACGATGTAGGCCGCACCGAAGCGGACGGTTGAAGTAGCCTACTTCGCCTTGAAGTTCGGCCGCCCCAAGCTGTCGGTGAACGCTTGCACCAGCGCTCGGGCCAACTGCCTGAGAGTTCAACCCTTTGAGACTGAGAGGAAATCCGATAGCGCCTTCAGCTTTAGATCTTTTACGGCTTCAGGAGTGAAGGTCAGGCAGCTTGTCAATGACATCCAAAAAGGCGGGTCTAGGCCATAATTGGAAGCCCTCCGAAGCCTGTGGAGCGAGCCGTTTGAACCGCCCCGGGTTTGCCGGAGGCTGATTTGTTTGAGTCATACGCGGCGATCGGCAAGGCCTCAAGCTGTGCGTAGTAGGCGGCCTCGGCTTCGGCGGGAGGGATGTTACCGATGGGCGCGAGCAGGCGGCGGGTGTT
>CAXUEN010000450.1:0-2244 GCA_964249945.1 uncultured Caulobacteraceae bacterium
ATCTGCTGCTGGGCCTAGTGCGCCAGGCCGCCCGCGCCCTGCCCGCCGCCGACTACGACGTGGAGGTGCTGGAGGCGCACCACCGGCGCAAGGTGGACGCGCCGTCGGGCACGGCGCTGATGCTGGGCGAGGCCGCGGCGCAGGGGCGCGGCGTGGAACTGGCGGCGGTGTCGGAGCGGGCGCGCGACGGGATCACCGGGCCGCGGCCGGACGGCGCCATCGGCTTCGCGGCGCTGCGGGGCGGCGGGATCGTGGGCGAGCACCGCGTGCTGTTCGCCGCGGAGGACGAGATCATCACCCTGTCCCACTCCGCCCGCGACCGCAGCCTGTTCGCCCGCGGCGCGCTCGCGGCAGCGCTCTGGGTCGCCGGCAAGCCGCCGGGGCTCTACGACATGCAGGACGTGCTGGGCCTGTCCGGCTGAGCCGGAAAGGCCTAGCCGGACAGGCCTAGCCTCAGCGCCCCGCCATCTGGGCCATGATCAGATGGGCGACCCAATTGGCCAGGGCGGGGGCCAGGAACAGCAGGAAGAGCACGATCAGCAGGCTGCGCCAGTTGCGGACGAACGGCTCCCGGGCGTTCCGGGCGCCCCGCGCCGGCCAGCGGAACGGGCGCTCGTGCTTTGGCGGCTCGGGCGGCGGCAGGTCGCTCCAGGGGCCGCGGAACGGGGGATCGGGGTCGCGTCGGGCCATCAGCTGTCGCCTTCGCGGAAGGGCGAATACTCGGCCTCCAGCATGGCCATCTCGCTCTGCACCTGGGCGCGCTCCTGTTCCAGGTAGCGGGCGACGGGCGTGCGGAGCGCCGGGTCGGCGATCCAGTGGGCGGAATAGACCGGGCTCGGCAGATAGCCGCGGGCGATCTTGTGCTCGCCCTGCGCGCCGGCCTCCACCCGCTTCAGGCCCCGGGCGATGGCCTGCTCGATGGCTTGGTAGTAGCAGAGCTCGAAGTGCAGGAAGGGCACGTGCTCCAGCGCGCCCCAGTTCCGCCCGAACAGGGTGTCGCCCCCGATCAGGTTGAGCGCGCCGGCGATCCAGCGGCCGTCACGCCTGGCCATGACCAGAAGCACGCGGTCGGCCATGCGCTCGCCGAGCAGGCTGAAGAAGCGGCGGTTCAGGTAAGGGCGGCCCCACTTGCGCTGGCCGGTGTCCATGTAAAACTCGAAGAAGGCGTCCCAGTGCTCCTCGCGGAGGTCCGCGCCGCTGAGGGCGGCGAACTCCAGCCCCACCTGGGCGTCCCGCCGCTCCCGCCGGATGGTCTTGCGCCGGCCCGACGACAGGGCGGCCAGGAAGTCGTCGAAGGTCGCGTAGCCGTCGTCGACCCAGTGGTACTGCTGGTCCTGGCGCAGCAGCAGGCCGTCCTGCCCCATCCGCCGCCACTCGGCCTCCCGCGGGAAGGTGACGTGGAGCGAGGAGGCGCCCGCCTCCAGGCATACCGCCCGGGCGCCGGCGAGCAGGGTGTCCTCGAACTCGAGCATCGGCGGCTTAACCCGCTCGTAGCCATGCGTGCTGAACACCGCCATCAGCCGCTCGACCGAGGCCGCCTCGATCTCCGCCTCCGGCTGCAGCATGTCGCGCAAGCCGGCGGGCAGCAGGGCGGGGCCAGTGGCGGGGGTGAAGGGCACGGCGCACTGGAGCTTCGGGTAGTAGCGGCCGCCCGCGCGCATGTAGGCCTGGGCCCAGGCGTGGTCGAAGACGTACTCGCCCTGGCTGTGCGACTTCACGTAGAGCGGCATGACGCCCACCACCTCGCCCGCGGCGTCCTGGACGCTGAGGTGGCGGGGCGCCCAGCCGGTGCGGGGGCTGACCGACCCGGACTCCTCCAAGGCCTGCAGGAAGTCGAAGCAGGTGAACGGGTTGGCGGCGTAGTCCGGGGCCGAGTTGCAGGCGTCCCAGGCCTGCCGTCCGATGTCGGCGAGGCTTGAGTGGACGCGGACTTCCGCCTGCGAGGCGCCGCTCACCCGGCCGGCCGCCGCGCGCCGGTCACGACTGTAGTTCCACCACCGCATCGACCTCGACCGCGAAGTTGCGCGGCAGGCGGTAGACGCCAACCGCGGCGCGGGCGTGGCGTCCGGCCTCGCCAAACACCTCCACCATCAGGTCGGAGCAGCCGTTGATCACCGCGGGAATGTCGAAGAAGTCCGGTCCCGCCTGCACGAAGCCGCCGAGCTTGACGATGCGCGCCACCCGGTCGAGGTCGCCTGCGGCCAGCTTCATCTGGGCGATAAGGTTGATCCCGCACACGCGCGC
>CAXUEN010000451.1:0-2222 GCA_964249945.1 uncultured Caulobacteraceae bacterium
TGGCCTCCATCATCGCGAGCTTGGACACCCGCCGACGGGCGGTGACGACGACGAAGCCCGCGCCCTGCATCAGCTTCCACCAGGGCTCCGAGCGCCAGCAGGCGGCCTCCTGCAGACGGGTGGAGGGCTGGACCGGCGCGTCGTCGCCGGTGCGAGCGAACCGGCCCGCCACCACGTCCGTCGGCGCATCGGCGAAGCCGGTGGCGGCGCCGTTCTGCAGCGTCAGCCACCCGGAGAGCGAGAGGCTCCGCCCGTCCGGGGCCAGGCTGGCCACATAGCTCGCCGACCAGTCGAACCCGGTCGCCAGGTAGCTGAGGCTCACCCGGTAATAACCGGCCCGGGGCGCTGTCGCCTGGACCGAGAGGGTCGGCCGGGCGGCCAGGCCCTGCGGAACGCGGTCGAACACCAGCCTCTCCGGCAGGCCGCTGCACCGCAGCGCCTCAACGCCTCGGGCGGTCTGGAGCACGATCCCATCGGGGCCGGAGCGCAGGACACCGTCCTCGGTCTGGCTGCGGCCGGTCCTGGGATCGGTGTGCACCAGCTGGACCCCGCGGCCGATGGACTTGGCCACCAGGGCGCCGGGGCTGAGCAGGTCGTAGTCGAAGTCGCTCTCGCGCACCGCCCCCGGCAGGCCTTGCAGCTGTACGCTCTGGGGGACGAGGGTGTCGGCCACGCCCTGGAAAACCAGCCGCGATGGGCCTGCGGGCAGGTCGAGGGTGCGGGTCTCGGTCACCAGGGCCAGGCCCCGGCCGCCGTTCAGCGCCCGGATCAGCGGCGGCAGCGTGTCGCCACGATAGAGGGTGAGGCGCACGGCGTCAGGGGCCAGCGAGACGACTTTCGCCGCTTGGGCGGCGGCCGCCGCGCTGACCATCAGGATGAGGGCGGCGATCCAGGCTCGCGCCCAGGTCACGGCTTCACTCCGCCAACCTCATTCCCCTGTCCGGGCGGTGAAGGACAGGGTGGCCTCGCCGTGGGCGGGCACCGCCACGTCCCAGACCCGGCTGGAGGCGTCCAGGCGGCGGCTGTGCTGGCTCTCCTTCACGATCTCGCCATTCGGCTCCAGGCCGTCTTGGCGCAGCTCCACCGTCACGGCCAGCGGCTTGGCGTTGTGGAAGGCGTAGGACATCGCATACCGGTTGACGAAATCGGGGCTGGTCTCGCTGCCGACCAGGATCGGCTGGACGGTGACGTCGAAGGCCTCCCCGATCTTCAGGCTGAGGTCGGAGCCCTGGGGCGTGTGGCCCACAGGGCTCTCCCCCATGAACTGGGCCTGGCCCGCGGCGTCGCGCTGGTAGACCCGCACGACGCCGGCCGGCAGCGGCCGCCCCAGGCCTTTGGCCGTGGCGTTGGTGAAGTCGACCGCCACGTCGACGTGCTGCGGGTCGGTCTGGCTGGCGAAGCCCTCGGCTTCGTAGCGGTAGACCTTGTGCGCCTGCACGGCCTTGGCGCTGATGATCCCCACCTGCTTGGTCTGCTTGTCCGCCACCGTAGTCCGCTCGGGCAGCGGATAGAGGTGGAAGTCGCCGATGCCCGGCGTGTCCGAGCCCTCCGTCCCCGCCCGCACGATCCCGGTGTTCGGGCGGCGGAAGCGCCAGGGCTGCTCCGGTCCGCTGTCGAGATGGACGTCGCCGGCCACCAGCACCGTCTTCGCGTCGGCGAAGCCGGTGCCGGAGGTGTTGGTCAGGGTCACCCAGCCCTGCAGGTCGAGCATGCCCCTCGCCTCGTCGAACAAGGCGACGTAGTCGGCCTTCCAGCTCAGCCCCGTGGTCAGGTAGCTGAGGTCCACCGTCCGGGGGCCGGCCCGGTCGGCGTCGACCATGACCGACAAGGTGGGCCGGGCGCGGAGCGTCTGGGGCACGCGGTCGAAGATCACCCTCGTCGGCACGCCGTCGTCGCGCAGCACCTCCACGTGGTCGCCGACCTGCAGCACCACGCCGTCGTTGGCGGCCAGCACGGTGGCGGCCAGGGTGGTCTCCTTGCCGTCGCCCGGGTTGACCCGCACGATCTGCACCTGATGGCCCACCGCCTTCTCCATCATCTTGGCGGGCGTCAGCAGGTCGAAGTCGAAGTTCTGCTCGCGCACCGTCAGGCCTTCGCCGGTGAGGGCCGCGGTCTCCGGCCG
The DNA here is from genome assembly GCA_964249945.1 of uncultured Caulobacteraceae bacterium. Lineage (GTDB taxonomy): Bacteria > Pseudomonadota > Alphaproteobacteria > Caulobacterales > Caulobacteraceae > CAHJWH01. The sequence continues at coordinate 2,123 of CAXUEN010000451.1, forward strand.
GATGGCGGCGGAGACGTCCTTCAGCTCCAGCCGAGAGCGGCCGGCGGGAACCTCCACCCGCCGGTGGTCCTGCACCAGGGCCAGGTCGGAATTGTAGATG
>CAXUEN010000452.1:0-2218 GCA_964249945.1 uncultured Caulobacteraceae bacterium
TACCTGGCCCGGGCGACGGCGGGCGGCCGGGCGCTCGGCCTCGGCCCCGTCGAGCTGATCGAGGTGGAGGGGCGCAGGTCCGGCAGGGCGGCCGAGGCGGCGGCGCTCTCCGCGGCGCTGGACCCGACGGCGCCCCTGGTGGCCTGCGACGAGCACGGGGAGGCCTGGACCTCCCGGAGCTTTTCGACCCGCATCGGCGCCTGGCGGGACGACGGCGTGCGGCGGCTGGCCTTCGTGCTGGGCGGCGCGGACGGGCTGGATCCGGCGCTGCTCCGGCGCGCCTCGGCCCGGCTGGCCTTCGGCCCGCAGACCTGGCCGCACGCCCTGGCCCGGGTGATGCTGGCCGAGCAGGTCTATCGGGCCACGACGATCCTGGCGGGCTCGCCGTATCACCGCGACTGAGCCGAGGCCGGGGCGGCGGCGCCGCACGTTCATGCTTTCTTCAGACCTGTGGCCGCGCCCGATCGAACGTCATCTTTTGGCAATACCTAGGACATGGTCGCATGGTTCCTTGCCGCTAGACGAGGCGCTTGGGACGGAGGCCTGCCATGAAGACGACTTCCAGCACGAAGCAGATCCAGATCAGCGACGAGGAGCGGGCGGTGCTCCGTTCGGCCCGACGCGACGGCTATGTCAGCGCCGAGCTGTTCCACCACGGCGACTTCTGCGAGGAGGGCTTCCTCTTCTTCGGGCGGCTGGAGGTGATGTGCCTGAAGGGGCTGCTGCGTTTCGTGGACCGCCTCGGCGAGTGCGAGCGGGCGCCGGGCGACGTGCGCATGGTGTTCGCCCCCGCCTGAGGCGCACCCGCACGCGCTTTGCGGGCGCGATCAAAACCCACTATGGTCTGGGATCGTGACGCCCGGCTGACGCCGGGCGCCGCCGTTTGAGACACACGCCTCGCCGGCGCCCCGCCGCGAGCCCAATCGAGAGGGCCCGAGCCCATGGCCGACATCCTGATGCCCAAGGCCACCGCCGTCTGGCTGGTGGACAACAGCTCGCTCACCTTCGAACAGGTGGCCGACTTCTGCGGCCTGCATCCCCTGGAGGTCACCGGCATCGCCGACGGCGAGGTGGCCCGCGACATCCGCGGCGCCGACCCCATCGGCAACGGCCAGCTCACCCGCGAGGAGCTGGAGAAGGCGGAAAAGAACCCCGCCTACCGCATGGTCGCCCAGAAGAGCCGCCACGCCGAAATGCTGAAACCCGCCAAGAAGAGCGGCGCGCGCTATACGCCCGTCTCGCGCCGGCAGGACCGGCCGGACGCCATCTCCTGGTTCCTGCGCAACCATCCGGAGGTGACCGACGCCCAGATCGCCAGCCTGCTTGGCACCACCAAGTCCACCATCGACTCGGTCCGCACCCGCGCCCACTGGAACTCCGCCGCCATCAAGCCGGTGGACCCGGTGACGCTCGGCCTCGTCGGCCAGCTGGAGCTGGACGAGGTGGTGCGCAAGGCTGCGGAGAAGAAGGCCCGCGACGACGCCCGGAACGGGGTCGGCGTGGAGGGCGGCGCCACGCTGAAGCCCGCAACGGAGACGGCGGGGGCGGAGTAGGCGTCCCCTCCCGTGCGGGAGGGGGAGATGCGATCAGTTCGGCCGCGGCCCCCTCAGGCCCTCGATCTCTTCCTTCAGCTTGAGCTTCCGCCGCTTCAGCTCGTGCACGCGCAGCGAATCGGCGCTCGGGCTGCGGCGTTCGTCCTCGATGGCCTTCTCCAGGGACTGGTGACGGGACCCAAGTTCGCGGATGCGCGCTTCGATGGCCATGTGACGGCTCCAAGGGTTTGTGACGGTTCGGATAAGGGCAGAACGCCACAGCCCTGTCAGGTCACGTCGGCGTGAGCACGGGGGAGGACGGCGCCAGCTTTACCCCTGGCGTGCGTCTGCTAAATCCTGCGCCGGGGCGCGCTTCACGATCGGGCGCCGGCCAGAGCTCGCGCGCATGAACGATGACGGCCCGATCTCGGGCGCCGACGCCCAACCCTTGCCCGAGCCGGTCCTGCGGGCCCGGCTCGCCACCTTCAAGGTGGAGCACCAGGACTTGGACGCCGCCGTCTGCGCGCTCGAGGCCAAGCCGCGCCCGGATCAGATCCAGATCGCACGGCTGAAGAAGAAGAAGCTACGCCTGCGCGACGAGATCGCCCGGCTGGAAGACCAGCTGCTGCCCGACATCATCGCCTGAGGCCTCAGCCCGCCCCGACCCGGCCCTTGCGCACGAACAT
>CAXUEN010000453.1:0-281 GCA_964249945.1 uncultured Caulobacteraceae bacterium
CGGTCATCTCAGCCCTCATGCTCAAGCTGACGCTCAGCGATGCGGCGAAGCTGAGGCGAGACCCCAGCATCCACACCGAAGACATCAGTTTCTCCGACGGACAGATGCGCTATCTGGGCGTGCGGGTGGTGGAGGGCGCCATCGCCGCCAGCACCCTGCTGACCCGCACCGCCGAAGAGATCGCCGCCGACGACCTGCCCCCGACCCCTCCGGAGACCGCCATGGCCAAAGGCCAGAAGAAGAGCAACAAGGAAGTCCGCAAGCCCAAGGCCGAGAAGGCC
>CAXUEN010000453.1:291-2218 GCA_964249945.1 uncultured Caulobacteraceae bacterium
GATTTCCTGACGCCGCCCGGCAAGAAGTGAGGGCGGCCGAGGCCCGGCCTGCCCGGATCGCGGTCGTCCCGGTTCGCTGATCGGCCTTGGCTGACCGCTACGGGCTGGAAATCCGCGGTGCGACCGCCGCGGACGCGGCCGGTCTCGCGGATTTGCTCGCCGAGATCGGGCGGCCGGTGCCCTCCCGAGCCTTGGCCGAGCGGATCGAGGCGCTGCGTGACGCGGCGGGCGCCGTGCTGCTCGCCCTGGAGTGGGGACCGCCCAGCGGCCTCGTGGCGCTGTCCTGGCGGACGGATCTGCTGATGGAGGCGCCTGTGGCGGAGATCACGGTCCTGGCCGTGCGACCCGGGGCCCGGCGCCGGGGTGTCGGCCGCCTGCTGCTGAAGGCCGCCGCCCGGGCCGCGAGAACAGCAGGTTGCGCCCGGCTGCAGATGGCGGCGCCTGAGGGCCACGCCGACCTGGCCGGCTTCTGCCGCGCGACGGGGTTCGCCGAGAGCGGCCAGATTTTCGCGCGGGGGCTGCGGAAGCGGGCCTGACCGCCCGCTCCCGCCGCCGGTCAGCCGACCGTGTCCAGGAGTTCGACGTCCGGCCGGCCCTCCACCAGCTCGCGCATGGCGCGGCCGCCCTCCTTGTAATGGTCGCTGGCGCCGTGCGCGTTGAATGCGGCCTGGTCGGCATAGACCTCCAGCACCTTGTAGGTGCGGGGTTCGGCGCGGCTGCGGGTCAGCTGGTACATCTGGGCGCCAGGCTCGTGGGCCTTCACCTTGGCGGTAAGCTGGGCGAAGACCTGCTCGAACTCCGCCTCGCGGCCCTCCTTGGCCCTTATGACTGCAATGACGCCGATCATGCCGCTGTCTCCCTGCTCGAGGGGGGAGGAACGCTATCGCCCGTCATCCGCTCCTCGCCGACGCGTCGAAGCTCGGGGTCAGCCGCATCCCCGTGGGGCTGTGGCCGGAGGCGCAGGGTGCATCACCGCCGTCAGGACGTGGCCGACCAGGGCCATGGGGGCGCCCAGGGCCAGGCTCGACTTGGGGTGGCCCAGCGGACCCGCGATGCGCACCGACGTCACCCCCGCCATGGCCGAGGCGGCGGGCCGCAGGGTCAGGTCCACGGTTTCGGAGCCCAGGTTGAAGCCGCCCGACCCGGTGATCGCGCCCAGGCCGGTCAGGATGTGCAGAGCCGTGACGCGGGCCCTGCCGTCGCTCACCTGGAACCGCGCGACGGCGCATGTCAGCGGCGTGTCGGCGGGGCGGCCCAGCAGCGCGACGACCCCCTGCACGACGTTGCCGCCCAGCACGGCGGCGGGCCTCCGCTGCAACCGTCCGTTCAACGCGGTCAGCCGAAGGTCTCCCGATGCGTGGGCCGCCGCGGCGTCAAGCGAGGGGCCGGCGCCGCGGAGGTGCAGCACGCCGTCGAAGTCGGCCTGCAACGCCGGCGGCGGGCCGGCCGCCTTCGTGAAGTCCGAGCTGTCGGCGTGCCGGAGATCGACGTCCAGGCCCACCTTCGGGACGGCGCCCCGGACGTCCAGCACGAACCCGACCCTCGCCCGGCCGTGCGCCAGGACCAGCGACAGAGGCGCCGCCGCCACCCGCCCGTGGTCGAAGGTGGCCAGCAGCTGCAGGCTGCGGATGCTCCGCGCCTGGACGCTCGCGGCGCTCAGGCGCACGAGGCCGGTCAGCTTGCGGAGCGGCGCGGGGTTGATGGCCTTGTCCGGCAGCAGCCGACCGTTGCGATGGGGACGGGTCAGCTGCCCGCCGCTGGCCACCGACAGCAGGTCCGACATCCGCAGGGAACGGGACCGCAGCGCGCCGGCCAGCCGCCGCCCGCCCGGGGCGGGGAAGATGTCCATGGTCCCGGCGAGGTCGGAGGCGCCGACCCGGCCAGCCATGTCCTGCAGCCTTATAGCCCCGGGCGTCCGGTCCACCTG
>CAXUEN010000454.1:0-2216 GCA_964249945.1 uncultured Caulobacteraceae bacterium
CACCTCGAGGTCGCCGCGGGCCTGGGCGGCCTTGACCACGCCGAAGCTGTAGCCGTGGCCGGGCACGGCGATGTCCTCAGGATCGTCGCAGGTGATCTGCAGGAAGACGCCGCTGTTCGGGCCGCCCTTGTAGGCCTGACCCGTCGAGTGCTGGAAGCGTGGCCCAAAGCCCAGGCAGGTCGCCGCTCGTGTCCTGTCGCGCACGACCGTGCGGGCCTGCGTCAGCGTCTCGATGGTCGCGGCGTTCCGGTCCACGTAGGCCAGGAAGGCGACGTAGTCGCCGTCGTGGACGCGGCCGAAGTGGCCCTTCAGGTAGCCGCCAAGCGTGTTGTGGCGCCCCAGTTCCGCGGCGTTGCGCGCATCGGCGTAGAGGGCCACGCCGTTCTCGCGGAACACCGGCTCCTGGTCTGGCAGGGCGTGGCTCCGCTCGTAGTCGTCGGTCAGGGCGCGGGTCCTGAGCTTGCTGGCCTCCACGTCCGGCTGGTCGAAGGGGTCGATGCCGATCACAGCGCCCGCGACTGCAGTCGCGATCTCCCAGAGGAAGAACTGCTGGCCGACGCGCCAGATGTCCTTCACCGATATCGTCGCCACGGGATGGCCGGCCCTGGCCAGCGCCTCGACCGCGCTGCGCTGCGCCGGATCGGCCTGTCCCTCCAGCTCGAGATAGGCGAAGACCCGGTCGCGGCCGTAGACCTCGGGCCCGCCGAGCGGCTCGTCGGCCAGCGGGATGAGGCCCAAGCCCTGCTTGCCTGTGCTCTCCGCCAGCAGCTGCTCCAGCCAGGCGCCGAGGTCGGAGATGCCGGGCGAGGCGATGATCGTCACCTTGTCGCGCCCGAGCGACTTGGCCGCGACGCCGAGCGCCAGTCCCAGCTGCACGCCGGGGTTCTGGCTCGGCGGCGTGTCGGAACCGCAGGCGCGCTGCATATAGCGCGTGGTCTCCAGCAACCGCTTGACGTCGATCCCCATGGCGGCCGCGGGAACGAGCCCGAACCGGGACAGCACCGAGTAGCGGCCGCCGATGGAGGGCTTGCCGTGGAAGGTGCGCCAAAAGCCCGCCGCCTGCGCCCGCTTGTCGAGGGAGGAGCCCGGGTCGGTCACCGCCACGAACTGCTCGGCCGCCTTCTCCGCGCCCACCTTTGCGGTGAGGCGGTCCAGGAAGTAGTCGGTGAAGATGTTCGGCTCCAGGGTGCCGCCGGACTTGGACGAGGTGATGAAGAGCGTCGTCTCCAGCGTGATCGCGCGCTCGATATCGGCCACCTGCGCCGGATCGGTGCTGTCCAGCATGTGGAAGCGGGGCCAGCCGGCCTGGGGGCCGAAGGTCTCGCTCAGCACTTCCGGGCCGAGGCTGGAGCCGCCCATGCCGAGCAGCACCACGTCGCGGAAGCCCCTGTCCTTCACCGCCTCGGCAAAGGCCTGCAGCTCGCCGACACCCTCCAGCTCCTCTTCGACCACATGCATCCAGCCGAGCCACTTGTCCTCGTCCGCACCGGTCCAGAGGCTGTTGTCGCCGGCCCAAAGCTTGCGGATCAGGCCACTGGTGCGCCAGGCCTCCGTCTCCGCGGCGATGGCGGCCTCGGCCTCTTTCGACCCCGGGTCGATGCTGAGCGTCGGCTTGGGATCTTCCAGGAACTCGCGCCGGCGCTCGGCCACCGCGCCGAACAGCTTGTCGAAGGCGTCGGCGAACTGGCGCACGCCGTCGGCCACCAGCTCGGTGGTGATGGCGTCGAGCGACACGCCGAACGCCTCCAGCCCGTCCAGCGTCGCCTTCGCTTCCGCCAAATCGTTCGCGATGACGTCGGCCTCAACCACCCCATGGTCGCGGAAGGCGTCCATGGTGGCGGGCGGGATGGTGTCGACTGTGTCGCGCCCGATTAGGGCTTCGACATAGAGGGTATCCTTGTAGGCCTTGTTCTTGGGGCTGGTGGAGGCCCACAGCAGCCGTTGGGTCTTCGCGCCGGCGGCCGCCAGGGCATCCCAGCGGGGACCGGAGAACAGGGCCTCATAGCGGGCGTAGGCCAGCTTGGCGTTGGCGATGGCGACCTTGCCGCGGAGCGCATCGGCGGCGCCCCTGTCGCTCGCCGTGTCCAGCGCCTTGTCGACCGACGCGTCGATGCGGCTGACGAAGAAGCTGGCGACGCTGCCGACCCTCGACACGTCCCCGCCCGCCGCGCGGAAGTCCTCAAGGCCGGCGATGTAGGCCTCCACCACCGCCTCGT
>CAXUEN010000455.1:0-2213 GCA_964249945.1 uncultured Caulobacteraceae bacterium
ATCTGGTTCTGGGCCACGTGTTCGAGGCGCGCGGCCTGAACAAGCTCTGGTGCGAGGTGCTGGCGGGGAACGCCGCGGTGGTGCGCCTGCACGAACGCTTCGGCTTCACCCGCGAGGCGCTGTTCCGCGACCACGTCCGCAAGGCCGGCGTCTTCCACGACGTGGTCGGGCTGGGGCTGCTGCGGCGGGAGTGGCCCCGGGTCAAGGCGGCGGCGCAGGCGCGGCTTCAGCGCCTTTGGCCGCCTGAGCGGCTCACCCTGGAGACCTGAACAAGCGTCCCTAGACGGACGAGCGTCGGCCGGTCTCCGTCGAGCCGGCCGCCGGGTTCGTCAGGCCTTGGCTGCGGCCTTCTTGGCGGGCGCCTTCTTGGGCGCGGCCTTCGCCGCGGGCTTCGCCTTGTGCGGCGGGCTGATCGCTTCCTTGAGGCTCTTGGTCGGGCGGAACTTGACCGACTTGCTGGCCGGGATGTCGATCGCCTCACCCGTCGCGGGGTTGCGGCCTTGGCGCGCCTTGCGGTCCGAAATCTCGAAGATGCCGAGCCCTTGCAGGCTGACCTTGTCGCCCCCCTTGAGGGCCTCGGAGATGGCGGTGAGGACGTGGTCCACCACCCGGCCGGCCTGAGCCTTGTCGAGTTCGGCCGTGTCGCTCAGCTTCTCGATCAGTTGCGCTTGGTTCATCGGGGATCCCTGGGGTTTGAGGAAAATATCGCACTAAGGTGTCGGCGTTCGCCCTGTGGGCGGGTCTGGGCCAGCACGTCGCTATCGGGAGGTTCGGCGCGTCCGTCCAGCCCCAATTCGACCGCCGCCCCTGCGCAGCAAACCTCGATCCTTACGTCATCTTGCCGCCAACGGCCATGCCCGGCGGCGTCGATCTCGTCCCAGAGGGTGGAGGACAGGCCTGCGTTCGTCGGCCGGCTCACGGGAAGAGGCTGTCGCGGCGCTGGTCCAGGGTGTGGTCGGGATTGGCGCAGCAGCGCACCAGGACCACGGTGACGTTGTCCTTGGCCCCGCGCTCCAGCGTGCGTGCGATCAGGGTGTCGGCGGCGGCGTCCAGGGCCGGCTCGGCGAGCACGGCGGCGATCTCGCGGTCGTCGAGCATGCCCGTCAGCCCGTCGGAGCAGAGCAGGAAGACGTCGCCCGGCTCCAGCGGTCCCTGGTGCATGTCCAGCGCTAGCCGGTCGGTGACGCCCACCGCACGAGTGATGACGTTGGAGCGGGCGTAGCTGCGCGCCTCGTTGCGGGAGAGCGAGCCGGCGTCGATCAGCTCCTGGATCCGGCTATGGTCGCGGGTGATCTGCTCGAAGCGGCCGTCGCGCAGCAGGTAGCCCCGGCTGTCCCCGGCCCACAGGCACGCGTAATGGCCGGCGAAGGCCAGCAGCACCACCGCGGTCGAGCCGATCACCGCGCCGGGCGCCATCACCGCCGCCTTGGCGATCAGGGTGCGGTTCACCCGCTGGATGCTGCCCCGCACGTCGTCCAAAAAGGCGTAGCCGGAGGAGAAGTCGTCCACCCGCCCCAGCGCCTCCACGATCATGGCGCTGGCCACCTCGCCCGCCTGGTGGCCGCCCATGCCGTCGGCGACCGCCCAGAGGCCCACCGCCTGTCGCTCGCAGAAGTTGTCCTCGTTCAGCTTGCGCACCTTGCCAACGTGGGTGCGCGCAGCCGATTCGAACACCAGGCGCGGGGTGGCGGTCATGGGGTCGTCGCCGGCCGCGCGGCGCGGACAGGCCGGCGGGCGGTGGCTACGCCCGCCTCTTCCACCGCGCGGAAGAGCGCGGAGAAGGCCGAGCGCGCCGGGAGGCCCGGGGTCAGCATGACCTTGGCGCCTCGGGCGGTGTGACGCCACCAGAGGCTGGTTCCGGCCGCCATCGGCGTGGTCTCCAGCACCGCCTGCAGGGTGACGGCGCGCCCGTCCGGGCCGCTCCGCACATCCAGGAACAGCCCGTCGTCGGTGGAGCGGCCGCGCAGGCTGAGCACGTCCAGATCGTCGGGCCGGGGCGCCGACAGCCGGGCGAGGGCGGCGATCAGGTCGTCCAGGTCCAGGTCGCCCTCGGCCGCCCCGCGCAGCAGGGCTTCGGCCTGGTCGAACCAGGGGGTGCAGGCCACCGCCGCCTGCGGCTCCAGGTCGTGCAGCACCGCCACCGCCAGGCAGGGGAAGGCGCGCCCCACGCGGTCGCGGCTGGGGCCGATCGCGCCGGCGAGCGGCCCCAGCCG
>CAXUEN010000456.1:0-2197 GCA_964249945.1 uncultured Caulobacteraceae bacterium
CGCTGGCACCCCGCGTGCGCGCGGTCGCCAGGCCGGCCGGCGCCCGCTGGGGCCTGCACCTCTACACCGTGCTGCTGGACGCGCCGGAGCTGGCGGCGCGGCGGGGCGCCCTCGTGACCACCCTGGCGAAGGACGGGATCGGCGCGCAGGTGCATTACATCCCGCTCTACCGCCAGCCCTACTTCCGCGCACGCTACGGCCCCATGCGGCTGGCGGGGGCTGAGGCTTATTACGCCCGGGTGATGGCCCTGCCGCTGCACCCGTCCATGCACGACGCCGACGTGGATCAGGTGGTCGGGGCGCTAGCAGCCGCCATCGGCGGTTGACCCGTGCGGGCGGCGCGGCTGCGACCAACCGCCCGGACCGGCTGGTTTGTCCAAGGCCCCCCGCTCTCCTAAAAGCGGGGCTCGTGGCCGCGCGCCGGAGCCTTATCCATGACCATCCAGCAAGTCCCCACGCCGCCGGGCGAGATCAGCGGCCAGGTGCTGTTCTACGGCAAGCCCGAGCCGCTCTCCTTGGAGGCGCACGGCAAGCTGGGCTTCAGGCAGCTGGACGCGCCCTTCGCCTTCGCCGCCTCCGCTCACATCCTGCCGCTGCAGGTGGGCGAGTTCGGCCTGGCGGCGCTGAGCTACCCGGTCATCTTCGCCGGCGAGCAGAAGACACCCATGGCGATCCTGGGCGTGCGCCAGGGCGAAAACCTGTTCGTGGGCGCCGACGGCCGCTACGAGGAGAGCGCCTATATCCCCAGCTTCATCCGCCGCTATCCCTTCGTGCTGGCCGCGGGTGAGGGGGCGGAGCAGCTGATCGTCTGCATCGACCGCGACGCGCCGATGCTGACCGAGGGCGGCGAGGTCCCGCTTTTCGCCGACGGCAGGCTGTCCAGCTTCACCCAGAATGCGGTGGACTTCTGCAGCAATTTCGAGACCGAGCGGCGGCGGACCGAGCTGTTCGTGGCCAAGCTGCAGGAACTCGACCTGTTCGAGGCCAAGGCGGCCACCTTCACCCCGCGCCTGGCCGACGGGACCCAGGGCCAGCCGGTGCAGATCGCGGACTACTTCGCGGTCTCCGAGGAGAAGCTGAACGCCGTGTCCGACAAGGACCTGCGCGACCTGCACGTCAGCGGGGCGTTGCGCCAGATCGACGCCCACCTGATCTCGATGTTCAACTGGGAGCGGCTAGTCGGCCGCGTCGTCACCCGCACGCCCGTGGCCGGCAACGCCTAGGCGACGGGCTGTTCGACCTGGCGGCGCCAGTTCCGCTGACGTCCCTGTCAGCAAAGCTCTCGCCCGCTCGCGTTCCCCCGGGCGCGCGCGCCGCCTATATCCCCGCCTGACTTGAACGGATGCGAGGACGCGTGATGGCGTTGCAGCTCGGCGACACGGTTCCGGACTTCACCCAGGATTCCACGGAGGGCCCGTTCCACCTGTACGACTGGGCGAAGGGGTCCTGGGTGGTGCTGTTCTCCCACCCCAAGAACTACACCCCGGTCTGCACTACCGAACTCGGCGCGGTGGCGAAGCTGAAGTCGGAGTTCGACCGGCGCGGCGTGAAGGTGCTCGGCCTGTCGGTGGACGCGCCCGGCAACCACGCCGGCTGGGTCGCCGACATCGAGGAGACGCAGGGCGCGCGGCTGAACTTCCCGCTGCTGGCCGACGCTGACCGCAAGGTGGCCAGCCTCTACGGCATGATCCACCCAAATGCCTCGGACACCATGACGGTGCGCTCGGTCTTCGTCATCGACCCCAAGCTGAAGCTGCGCCTCAGCCTGACCTATCCGGCGTCGACGGGGCGCAACTTCGACGAGCTGATCCGGGTGATCGATTCGCTCCAGCTCACCGACGGCCACAAGGTGGCCACGCCCGCCAACTGGACGTCCGGCGAAGACGTGATCATCCTCCCCTCGGTGACCGACGCGCAGGCGCGGGAGCTTTTTCCCGGCGGCTGGACCGAGCTGAAGCCCTATCTCCGCACGGTAAAGCAGCCTACCTAGCGCCCTCTCCCTGGAAGGCGAGGGGGTCATTCCTCCTCCTCCGGCAGGCCGACGATATGGAAGCCGGAGTCCACGTGGATGACCTCCCCCGTGGTGGAGCGGCCGAGGTCCGACAGCAGCCAGAGCGCGCAGCCCCCCACGCTCTCCACCGAGGTGTCCTCCCGCAGCGGCGCCCAGGTGCGGCCCCGCGACAGCATGCCCCGGCCC
>CAXUEN010000457.1:0-255 GCA_964249945.1 uncultured Caulobacteraceae bacterium
CCCCCGCCGCTCCTGGTCGACCCCCGCTCCGCCCGGGACGCCGTGCGCGCCGCCATCCTGATCAAGGCCATAGCGCCGGAGCTCGAGACCCGCGCCAAGGCCTTCTCCAGCCAGTCCGAGGCGCTGAAGCGCGTCCGCCGCCAGGCCGACGCCCAGAGCGGGGTGCTGTTCCAGGCGCAGAGCGGCCTGGCCGACCGCGAAGCCCAGATCACCGACCTTATCGCCCAGAAGCAGGCTCTGGAGAAGCAGCTCTAC
>CAXUEN010000457.1:273-2190 GCA_964249945.1 uncultured Caulobacteraceae bacterium
GACCGACGTCCAGCGGCTCGCCGCCCGCGCCCGCTCGCTCGGCGAACTGGTCCACGTGCTGGACGCCCACAGCCCCGCCGCGGGTGAGGCCGACGCTCTCCCGGCGCGCTTCACCGCTCCCGTCCAGGGGGTGCTGGCCCACGGCTTCGGCCAGGCCAGCGCCGATCCGGAGCACGCCAGGGGGATTACCTGGACGACGCCACCGGGCGCCGCGGTGCTCAGCCCGATCGCGGCGGCCGTGGATTACGCCGGTCCCTTGAAAGGATGGGGAAACGTCCTGATCTTACGCTCTGGAGACTACAACCTGGTGCTGGCCGGCCTCGGCGAGGTCGGAACGGAGGCAGGGCGGACCGTCGCCGGGGGCGAACCGGTGGGCAAGATGCCCGGCGACACGCCCCATCCGGCGCTCTATCTTGAGGTGCGGCGGGCGACCCGGCCCGTCGATCCCAGTCGCTGGCTCCCCGGTGCGGGCGCCAGGGCAGGGTGAGCTTGGGTTGATCGAGTTGAAGGCGTGAGCATGCGCAAGACCCTCCTCGTCGGCATATCCGCCTTCGCCCTCGGCGCGGCCGCCGCCATGGCCTATGCCGACCAGCAGGGCAAGCCGCCCCGCGCCGACACCTACAAGATGCTGGAACTGTTCGGCGACGTACTGACCACGGTAGACCAGCAGTACGTGGTGCCGGTGGACAACAAGAAGCTCATCCAGGCCTCGCTGGACGGCATGCTGACCTCGCTGGACCCGCATTCCGGCTATCTCGACCCCGAGAGCTTCGACGACATGCGCGACCAGACCCGCGGCGAGTACGGCGGCCTCGGCCTTCAGGTCACCGCCGAAGACGGGGCGGTGAAGATCATCTCGCCCATGGACGGCACCCCCGCCGCCCGCGCCCACCTGCAGCCCGGCGACTACATCACCTCCATTGACGGCCAATCCATCGTCGGCCTGTCGCTGAACGACGCGGTGAAGCAGATGCGCGGCCCCGTGGGTGCGCCCATCTCGCTGACCATCGCGCGGGAGAAGAGCGATCCCTTCACCGTCAGGCTAGTCCGGGAGGTCATTGACATCAAGTCGGTCACCCACCGCCTGATCGGCGACTACGGCTATCTGCGCCTGGCCGGCTTCGACGAGAAGACGGGCCCCGGCACCGCCGCCGCGATCAAAGATATGGAGTCCAGGGACCCGCACCTGAAGGGGCTGGTGCTGGACCTCCGCAACAACCCCGGTGGCCTGGTGGACCAAGCGGTGGACGTGGCCGGCGACTTCCTGAACGGCGGCGAGGTGGTATCGCAGCGCGGCCGAGATCCCCACGACATCACCCGCTACAACGCCAAGTCCGAAGGCGACATGCTGCACGGCCTGCCAGTAGTGGTGCTGATCAACGGCGGCTCGGCCTCGGCGTCGGAGATCGTGGCCGGCGCCATGAAGGACCGCCACCGCGCGTCCATCGTGGGCCTGACCAGCTTCGGCAAGGGATCGGTCCAGACCGTGATCCCCCTGCACGGCGGGGCGGACGGGGCGCTGAAGCTGACCACCGACCGCTATTACACGCCGTCCGGCGGCTCGATCCAGAAGACCGGCATCGCGCCCGACCTGTTCGTGGCGGAATCGAAGCGCCAGGCGGAGGGCGTGTTCGACACCGCGATGCAGTACACCGAGGCCACCTTCCACAACGCGCTTGACGCCCAGGAAGGCAAGACCCGCGTCCTGCCCACCTCCATCGAGATCCCCACGTCCCCGCCCGGCCTGCAGAAGGCCTCGCTGAGGAGCGACGTGGACGAGGACGAGCCGCCGGCTCCTAAGGCCGACACCGGCAAGCCGGACGACGCCCAGGACTTCCAGCTGCAGCGCGCGCTGGCGGTGCTGCGCTACGGCTCGGTCCAGGCGGCTTAGAATTCTTCTCCCACGCACCTCTACAC
>CAXUEN010000458.1:0-1786 GCA_964249945.1 uncultured Caulobacteraceae bacterium
ACTGCCGCATGTGCCTGGTGGAGGTGAAGCCCGGGCCGCCCAAGCCGCAGGCCAGTTGCGCACTGCCGGCCGCCGACAAGCAGGAGATCTTCACCAACACGCCCATGGTGAAGAAGGCCCGCGAGGGCGTGATGGAGTTCCTGCTCATCAACCACCCGCTGGATTGCCCGATCTGCGACCAGGGCGGCGAGTGCGATCTGCAGGACGAGGCCATGGGCTATGGCCGCGACGACAGCCGCTATATCGAGAACAAGCGGGCGGTGGAGGACAAGTTCCTGGGCCCGCTGATCAAGACGCAGATGAACCGTTGCATCCAGTGCACCCGCTGCGTCCGCTTCTCCACCGAGATCGCGGGCGTGCCGGAGATGGGCATGATCTCCCGCGGCGAGGACGCCGAGATCACCAGCTACCTGGAGGAGGCGCTGACCAGCGAACTCTCCGGCAACCTCGCCGACATCTGCCCCGTGGGCGCCCTGACCCACAAGCCCTGGCAGTACAACTACCGCCCCTGGGAGCTGAAGCACACCGACAGCGTCGACGTGATGGACGCCCTGGGCAGCGCCATCCGGGTGGACGCCAAGGGCTCGCAGGTGATGCGCATCCTGCCGCGCGTGAACGAGGACATCAACGAGGAGTGGATCAGCGACAAGACCCGCTACGTTCCCGACGGCCTGATCCGCCAGCGCCTGGACCGGCCGTTCATCCGGGTCGGCGGCAAGCTGAAGCCCGCCACCTGGGCCGAGGCTTTCGCGGCGGTGGCCGGTAAGCTCCGCGCGACCTCGCCCGACAGGATCGGAGTGATCGCCGGCGACCTTCAGGACGCGGAGTCGATGAAGGCGGCGATGGACCTGTTCTCCTCGCTCGGCGTGAAAAGCCTGGACTGCCGCCAGGACGGCGCCAAGCTGGGTTACGGTCCGCGCGAGAGTTGGCTGTTCAACACCACCATCGCCGGCATCGAGAGCCTCGACCGGCTGCTGCTGATCGGGACCAACCCGCGGCGTGAGGCCCCGCTGCTGAACGCGCGCATCCGCAAGGCTTGGCTGAAGGGCAAGCTGAACATCGGCCTGATCGGCGAGGCGGCGGACCTGCGCTACGGCTTCGACTATCTGGGCGCCGGCCCCGCCTCGCTGTCCAAGCTCGTGGACGGCGAGGGCGAGTTCTTCAAGGACGGCAAGGCGGTCGGGATCGTGGTGGGGCAGGGGGCGCTGGCCCGCAGCGACGGCTCGGCCGTGCTCAACCTCGCCGCCAAGGCCGCATCCACCTTCGGCGGGACGCTGAACGTGTTGCATACCGCAGCTGGCCGCGTGGCGGGCCTCGACATGGGCTTCCTGCCGCGCGCCGGGGGCCGCGACGTGGCCGGCATGCTGAAGGGCGACATGGACGTGGTGGTGCTGCTCGGGGCCGACGAGATCGACACTTCGGCGCTCGGCCGGGCGTTCGTGGTCTATGTCGGCAGCCATGGCGACGCGGGCGCCAACCACGCCGACGTCATCCTGCCCGGCGCGGCCTACGTCGAGAAGTCCGGCATCTACGTCAACACCGAGGGCCGGGTGCAGATCGCCAACCGCTCGACCTTCCCCAAGGGGGAGGCCAAGGAGGACTGGGCCATCTTCCGCGCCCTGTCCGAGCACCTGGGCGCCAAGCTGCCTTATGACAGCCTGGACCAGCTCCGCGCCAAGCTGATGGCCGACCATCCGACCTTCGGCCAGGTGGACTACGTGGCCGGCACGTCCGGCCCCGCGCCCGACTTCGCCAGCTTCGGCGAAGCGGGCACGCTGTCCGACGC
>CAXUEN010000458.1:1796-2188 GCA_964249945.1 uncultured Caulobacteraceae bacterium
CACCGGGCGCCGCCAGCGCCGCCGGGCTGGACCTTGCCGCCTTCGGTCAGGCCGCGCCGCTGTCGGACACACCGTTCCGCACCCCGATCGACGACTTCTACCTGACCAATCCCATCGCCCGCGCCAGCGTCACCATGGCCGAGTGCTCCGCCTCGTTGCGCGAATCGCACGCCCGGCTTGAGGCGGCGGAATGAGGTTATTCGCCAGCACAAGCACCGTTTTCCCGGGGAAACACCTCGCGGCTGGAGGCGGCGCAACGAGGTTGTCCACTAGCCTTCCCCCTCGATGGGGTAAGGGCTGGGATGGGGGTGAACCCACCGTGACTTGGCGAAGCGCGCTGGCGGCGCCGCCTCAATCGCCCCTCCGGCGCCCTCAGCGCGAACACCCCCACC
>CAXUEN010000459.1:0-2183 GCA_964249945.1 uncultured Caulobacteraceae bacterium
GGCCGACATCGTGGGGCACCTGGAGCGGCTGGGGGCTCCGGCCCTGCTCAAGACCCGGCGCGAGGGCTATGACGGCAAGGGCCAGACCTGGGTGGAGGGCGCCCGGGACGCCGAGGCCGCCTTCGACCGCATCGGCCGCGCGCCCGCCATCCTGGAAGCCCGGGTCGCCTTCCGGCGGGAGCTGTCGGTGATCGCCGCGCGCGGCTGGACGGGGGAGGTCGCCGTCTACCCCCTCACCGAGAACCAGCACGAGGACGGCGTGCTGCGCCGCTCCCTCGCCCCCGCTTCGGCGGATGCGGCCACCCACGCCGCGGCGCTGCAGATCGCCCGCACCACCCTTGAGCGGCTGGACTATGTGGGGGTGGCGGGGATCGAGCTGTTCGACACCGAGGCGGGCCTGCTGGTGAACGAGTTCGCGCCGCGAGTGCACAATTCCGGCCACTGGACGCTGGACGCCTGCGAGGTCGACCAGTTCGAGCAGCACGTCCGCGCGGCCGCCGGCTGGCCGCTTGGCCCCACCGCGCCCTTCGCGGCGGCGGAGATGCGCAACCTGCTGGGCGAGGCGGCGGAGGACTGGCCCGCTCTGGCCGCCGAGCCGGGCGCGCGGCTCTGGCTCTACGGCAAGCGCGAGGCGGAGCCCGGCCGCAAGATGGGCCACGTGACCCGGCTGTCGGCGCTGGGGTGAACGCTCCTCCCTGCGCAGCGGGGGAGTTGGCGCGGCGCTCTGCGCCGTGACGGTGGGGGCGTCCTCCACCCCGCTACGCGTCGTCCCCCTCCCCAGCTTCGCAGGGGAGGAGAAGAGCTCCTTACGCCGCCTTGGCCTGCATCGCCGGATAGTCGGTGTAGCCGTGGGCGTCGCCGCCGTACCAGGTGGCCTTCTCCCCTTCGGCCAGGGGCGCCCCAGCCTTTAGCCGCGCCACTAGGTCGGGATTGGCGATGAAGGAACGGCCGAAGGCGATCAGGTCGGCGGCGCCCGTGGCGCGCGCCCGCTCCGCCAGCTTCAGGTCATAGCCGTTGTTGGCCATGTACAGTCCCTTGAAGGCGCGACGCAGCAGCTGCAGGTCGAAGCCGCCCGCCACCTCGCGCGGGCCCTGGGTGGCCCCCTCCACCAGGTGCATGTAGGCGAGGTCGAAACGGTTGATCACCCGCACCGCCTCCTCGAACAGCGGCCGCGGGTCGCTGTCGGCGATGTCGTTGGCCGGGCTTACCGGCGAGAAGCGGACGCCCACCCGGTCCGCCGACCAGGCCTTGACCGTGGCGGCTACGGCCTCGGCCAGGAAGCGGGTGCGGTTCTCGATGGAGCCGCCGTAGGTGTCGGTGCGCTGGTTGGTCTTGTCCCGCAGGAACTGGTCGATCAGGTAGCCATTGGCCGCGTGGACCTCCACCCCGTCGAAGCCGGCCCGGCGGGCGCACTCGGTAGCGTGGCGGTACTGGTCGATGACGCCGGCGATCTCGTCCAGCGCCAGCGCCCGGGGCTCCACCAGGGGCTGGAAGCCGGTGTTGGTGAAGGCTTGACCCTCGGGCTTCACCGCCGACGGGGCCACCGGCAGGGCGCCGCCGGGCTGCAGCGAGGGGTGGGAGATGCGGCCCACGTGCCATAGCTGGCAGACGATCCTGCCGCCGGCCTGGTGCACCGCCTCGGTGACCAGCTTCCAGCCCTCCACCTGCTCGTCGTCGTAGATGCCGGGGGTGTAGGCGTAGCCGCGGCCCTGGGGCGAGATGTTGGTGGCCTCGCTGACGATCAGCCCGGCGGTGGCGCGCTGGGCGTAGTATTGCGCGTTCATCAGCCCGGGCACGCCGGCGTCGCCTTCCGTCCGCGAACGGGTGAGCGGGGCCATGACGATGCGGTTGGCCAGCTGGAGCGGGCCGAGCTGGACGGGATCGAACAGGTCGGTGGTGGAGAGGTCAGGCATAAGGCAGTCCTTGGACAAGCGGCGAACGGAACCGTGCCTGTGGCTGTTCGGTTCCGTGGCGATCGTTCTCTGCGGCTGCGCCTCCTCGCCAAGTCCCGGGGACGTGCGGGCGGCCGGGCGCAATGCGGCCAGCCTGTACGGCGCGCCGGAGGCCCTGTTCGGCCGGCCGGAGACCGGTTGGGCGGTCTACGCCCCGCGCGTGGCGGTGAGCGCGGGGGCGACCACCGCACCGGACACCGCGGCCTTCGCCCGGGCGGTGCGGCGCTGGCG
>CAXUEN010000460.1:0-2180 GCA_964249945.1 uncultured Caulobacteraceae bacterium
GTCCACCACACGCCACCGCCGAAGCCCGTCCCGACGCCGGAGCCCCCACCCGAGCCGAAGCCGCGGCCCGAACCTAAGCCCAAGCCTCCCAAGCCCACACCGCCTAAGCCGCGGGTCAAGGCAACTCCGGGGGCGGACGATCCCAGTTTCCTGGATCATCTCAGCGGAGAAGCGCCGAAGAAGGCATCGCGAACCGATCCTCATCTTCTTGACCGCTTGAGCGGTGAAGCCGCACCCCGTGCCTCGCAGTCGGACAACTTCTTGGAGAAGCTGGCCGCCAGCTCACCTGGAGGTCATCACGCGAGCACGCGCGGCGCGGCGCGGGCGGAGACCGACAGCGAAGCCAGGGACGCCGCCGGCCTCGCCAAGGGGCTGGATGCCCCGTCGTTCGGCGCCTTGGCGGCCAAGATCAAGGCTAACTGGAATCCGGTCTGCGGTGTGACCATCACCATCCGCATCCGCATCCGGCCCGATCACAGCCTCGCCGCGAAGCCGAACGTCATCGCAAGCGGGCAACCCGGCATTGATCAGGCGACCGTGACGCTCGCCACCGAACGCGTCCTGGCCGCCGTGCAGCAGGCCGCTCCCTTCACGGAGCTCCCCCCCAACGCGCCCCTCGTGCTGCCGCCCATCAGGTTCAACGCCACCGAAGGCTGCGGCTGACAGGGCCGCCTTCAACGCCGTCAAGGAAGGCTGTAGACACACTCCATGCGCAACTCGCTTCGTCTCCTGTTGGCTATATCGCTGACGGCCTTGAGCCTTACCTTGGCCGGGCCGAACGCCCGGGCTCAGCCGATCATCGACATCAACAAGGGCGTGGCCTCGTCCGTCTCCATCGCCGTGCCGCCCTTGTCCGGATCGGACGCCCGCTCCTCCGAACTCGGCCCTCGCATCGCGGAGGTGGTGGCCAAGGACCTGGAGCGGTCGGGCTTCTTCCACGCCCTGACCGACCACTATCCCGAGCCCAACCTGAACATCGCCGTGACACCCCAGTTCGCCGCCTGGCGCGGCGTGAACGTGGTGGACCTGGTGAACGGCGCGGCGAGCACCGACGCGGACGGGCGCCTCCGAGTGGACTTCCGCCTCTGGGACGTCAGCGTGGGCACCCAGCTGATCGGCACCCAGTTCACCTCCAGCCCTGACAACTGGCGGCGCGTGGCGCACAAGATCGCCGACGCCGTCTACCAGCGCCTCACCGGCCAGGGCCCCTATTTCGACACCCGCATCGTCTTCGTGGCCGAGAGCGGGCCGCGCACCCGCCGTATGAAGCGGCTGGCCATCATGGACCAGGACGGCGCCAATCCGAGCTATCTCACCAACGGGACCTATGTGGCGCTGAACCCGCGCTTCTCCGCCTCCAACCAGCAGATCACCTATGCGGCCATGAGCAAGGACTCGGTGCGGGTCTACCTCTTCGACATCGAGACCGGCCGGCGCGAGACCATCGGCTCCTTCGTCGGCGAGATGGCCTTCGCCCCCCGCTTCTCGCCAGACGGGAGCAAGGTGGCGCTCTCGGTGGAGAAGAACGGCAATACCGACATCTACGCGGTGGACCTTCGCTCGCGCGAGAGTCGCCGCCTGACCTCGGACCCGGCCATTGACACCTCGCCGTCCTATTCGCCGGATGGCTCGAAGATCGTGTTCACCTCGGACCGCGGGGGCAAGCCGCAGCTGTACGTGATGGGCGCCGAGGGCGGGAACGCACACCGGATCACCTTCGACGGCGGCCAGTACACCACCCCGGTCTGGAGCCCCAAGGGCGACCTGATCGCCGCCACCAAGCAGACCGGCGGCCAGTTCCACATCGTCACGCTGCATCCTGACGGCTCCGGCGAGCACGTCCTGACCTCCTCCTTCCTGGACGAAGGGCCGACCTGGGCCCCGAACGGCCGGGTTCTGATGTTCTCCCGGGAAACGCTCGGCTCCGGCGCGCGTTTGTGGACCGTGGATGTCTCCGGCCAGAACGAGCGGCTGGAGCCTTATCCGGGCGGCGCTACCGACCCCGCGTGGGCGCCGCTCCTCAAGTAGCCCAGACGGCCGGCGTTCCTCGGTCAGAGCACGAACTGAGAACGGAGCTTTCATGACCGCCTCGACCCACCGCTTCATGGGCCGCCACACCCTCGCCAAGCTGGCCCTGGCTCTGGGCCTGGCCGCCTCGGCCGCCGCCTGCGCCCACAAGC
>CAXUEN010000461.1:0-322 GCA_964249945.1 uncultured Caulobacteraceae bacterium
GATCGCCGTCGCAACCAAGCACGGCAACCCGTGCGGAGCGGCCGTCGCCGCCTCCGGCTGCGGCGGTGGCTCCTCGTCCACCTCCACGCCGGCGGGGTCGACCACGCCCGTGGCCGCCACCGCCACTCCGCTCTACGCGGCCCCGGCGGCGGAGTCGCTCGGCGTCGCCGACGTGAAGGCCATCCTGGCCCAGGCGGTCGCGGAGGCCGTGGCGAGGAAGCGCGCGGTGACCATCGCCGTGACCGACCGGGTCGGCAACGTGCTGGCCGTCTACGCCATGGCCGGCGCGCCTGCGACCACGCACATCCCGAGCCCGCCGGCC
>CAXUEN010000461.1:332-2158 GCA_964249945.1 uncultured Caulobacteraceae bacterium
TGGCGGGGCTGGACGTGCCGAGCAACCTGGCCGCCATCTCCAAGGCCGTCACCGGGGCCTACCTGTCCTCGGCCGGAAACGCCTTTTCCACCCGCACCGCCAGCGGGATCGTGCAGCCGCACTTCCCGCCCAGCCCCGGCGCCCAGGGGCTGGAGAGCGGGCCGCTGTTCGGGGTGCAGTTCAGCCAGCTGCCCTGCTCGGACCTCACCCAGCGCTACAGCGCCGCGGCGGTCGCCGGCAGCGGCGCGATGATCGGGCCGAAGCGCGCGCCGCTGGGCCTCTCGGCCGATCCCGGCGGCCTGCCGCTCTACAAGAACGGCGCGGAGGTGGGCGGCGTCGGGATCGAGGGGGACGGCACCTACGGCTTCGACCCGGACGTCACCGCGACCGGAAGAAACGACGACGAGGAACTGATCGCGGTGGCGGGCTCGGTCGGCTACGCCGCGCCCGCGGGTATCCGGGCCGACCAGATCAGCCTGGCCGGCACCACGCTGCGCTACATCAACCAGGACACCGGCTCGCTGGCCTCCACGCCCGGAGCCGCTCCCGCCTTCGACTCGCTCCCGGCCACCACCGGCGCCCTGACCCCGGTGCGGGGCTATTACGGCGAGGCGGGGCCGACGATCCTCGCCGGCGCCGTGTTCGGGACCGAAGCGTCGGGCGTGCGCAAGGCCACCACCGCCGAGTACACCAACCCCGACATCTACGTGCTGAGCGACGGGTCCGGGAACAACCGCTACCCCATCACCGCCGGCCAGGACGGGGCCGAGATCGCCTCGCCCCTGACCGCCGCCGAGGTCGGGGCCCTGCTGAACCAGGCCTTCAGCGTGATGAGCGACGCCCGCGCGGCGATCCGACAGCCGCTGAACACCCGCGCTCAGGTGACGCTCAGCGTCACCGACACCTACGGGAACATCCTGGGCCTGATCGTGGCCCCGGACGCCACCCTGTTCGGGGTGGACGTGTCGGTGCAGAAGGCCCGCTCGGTGGCGTTCATGTCGGGCGCCCACGCGGCGTCGGACCTCTTGGGCGCCACGCGCGACCCGGCCCTGACCAGCGGGGATGCGGACACGGAGGTGCAGGCCTTCGTGGCTCAGGTGCGCGCCTTCCTCGGCCTGCCCGACGCCCTGACCGGCGACCACGCCTATGCCGACCGAAGCCTGGGCGACATCGCCCGGCCCGACTTCCCCGACGGCCAGGACGGGAGCGCCAACGGCCCCCTCTCCTACTCGATCGGCAGCTGGAGCCCCTTCGCCACCGGGCTGCAGAGCGCGCTGATCCGTGACGACGTCCTACAGGAGGCGGGATATTCGCTGGGCGCGGTCGCCGCCGACACGCCGCAGAAGTGCACCTTCCTGCCCGACGTCAGCAGCACCGTGGCCAGGAACCGGCTGCAGAACGGGCTGCAGATCTTCCCCGGCGGGGTGCCGATCTACCGCGGCTCGACCCTGGTGGGCGCGCTCGGCATCTCCGGCGACGGGGTGGACCAGGACGACCTGATCGCCTTCATGGGCGCCCACAACGCCGGGACCCAGACGGGCACGATCAACAACGCGCCCTCGGCCATCCGCGCCGACCAGATCGTGGTCCCCGGCAGCAGCGTGCGGCTGAGATATGTCAGCTGTCCGGTCTCGCCCTACCTCGACTCGAACGCCCAAAATGTCTGCCAGGGCCTGTAGGCGGCGGCGATCGGCGCTCGCGCCCTTGATGCTTGTACTCGTCCTCACGATGGGCGGCGCGCTCGCGGCGTTGCCGGTTGCAGGCGGCCGCGCCCAGGCGCAGAGCGCGGCCGTGCAGGCCGCCACCGGCCGGGCCGCGGCCAGCCC
>CAXUEN010000462.1:0-2152 GCA_964249945.1 uncultured Caulobacteraceae bacterium
GGCCCCCGCAGCGTCGCCAGCGGCGAGCGGACGACCTGCGGTCCGGCCGCGTCCGGCAGGCTGGCGGTCCAGGCGGCCTGCATCTGGGCGCCCGCCGGCCCGGCGCGGAACGAGACGATGTCGACGCTGAGCGACGCCACCCCGTCGCCACCTGGCGAGGCCGGCCCGAGCACCGTTCCCGCCGGCAGGCGGGCCGCCAAGTCCTGCACCAGCACCTGGCGGGCGGTGAGGCCCAGCGGCGCCTCCCAGTGCTCCAGGTCGTGGACCCGGACCTCGCCCGGCCCGGTCTCCGACACCAGCTCCTCCCGGTCCAGGGCGGGCGGGATGTTGACCGCCACCAGCTTCACCGACGGTCCGGCATAGGCGGCGGCCGCGGAGGGCTGGGCAGGGGCGACCGGGTCCAGGGTGAAGAAGCGGGTCGGCGCGCTGGCGCAGGCCGTCAGCATGGCGCCCGAGGCGAGCAGGAGGGCGAGCCGGACCGCTGATCGCGAGCGCAGGCTGCGCCGATGGGGACACGGGATCATTTGCTGTCCTTCACCTTGCCCTTGATGAGCGCTTCGGGATGGCGGCCGAGGTAGTCGGTGAGCGAACGGATCGAGCGCGCCGCCTCGGTCAGCTGCTGGATCGCGCCCGGCAGGCTGGCGTCTTGGCCGGCGCCCTCGCCGCTCAGCACGCCACGGGCGGCGGCGGCGGTGCCGTTCACCTGGTCGGCGGCCTGGTTCAGCTTGGCCACTAAGGAGCCGATCTGGGGCTTCACCTGGCCCATGATCTCGTCGACCTGCCCCAGCGTGGAGTCCAGGTGGTTCAGGCTGTCGGTCAGGGCCGGCGAGGCGGTGATCGCGCGCAGCCGGTCGGTGATCCCGCGCACGTCCTGGCCAATCGCCTCGATGGGAATGGCGTTCACCTTGCGCAGGATCTGGTCGGCCTGGGAGGTCAGGTCGTCGATGTCGCTGGTGGAGACCTCGCTTGGGATCACCGGATAAGGGCCGCCGGTGGCGAGCCGGCCCGGGACGGCCTTGACCGGGTCCAGGCTGATGGCCCGGCCGCCGATGATCGGCGGGGACTGGGTCAGCCGCGCGCGATAGCCGATGGAGAGCAGGTGGTTCAGCCGTGCATCGGTGGCCGAGCGCCAGCCGGCCGTGTCCTGCGCCGCGCCCGGAGGCGGGGTCATGAGCCCGAGCTTGCGCGGATAGACGGCGGCGGTCACGGCCGTGTAGGGCTGGCCATCGCGGGGATCAAACCTGAGCTCCACGTCGTGGACCGCCCCCACCACGAAGCCGAGCAGCTTGACCACCGATCCGTTGGCCAGGTCGCCCGCCGCACCCCTGAAATACAGGGCGTAGAGCATCTCAGGGCCCTCCAGGCCCTGCTGCGCGTCGTTCTGGGTCTTGTAGAGCACGAAGCTCGACCCGGCGGGGCTCGGCCGCAGGTGCTCGGCGGAGTCGGGCAGGTCGAAGTCGACCGCCCCGGTCAGCACCGTGTCGGCGGGCGCGAAGTTGGTGCTGAATCCCGCGCCGTTCAGCGACACCTGCAGCGGGCTGGAGGTCCAGAACTGGGCGCCCGGCCGCACCAGGGCGTCGTAGGGCTGGTAGACGAAGATGCCGAGGCTGAAGGCGTCCAGGCCGGTGAACCTGGCCGAGGTCACCTTGCCGATCTCCTGGCCGTGGTACAGCACGGTGGAGCCCAGGCGGACCGGACCGAGGACGTGGGCCACCAGGGTGTAGGCCGTGCCCTTCCGGCCTGGCTCCACGATGGGCGGCTGGTCCATGCCGATGAAGTGGTGCTGGGGGTGGCCGCCCTGGCCGGGCGCCATACCGATGGTCACCCCGGCGAGCGCAGCCTTCACCGAGTCGATGTCGGCCAGGCTGGGCTTGGCCCCGAGCAGCCAGAAGCGGGTGTTGGAGTTCAGCACCTTCTGCGCCCGCGGGATCAGCCGCAGCGTCATGTCGACCCGCTTGCCGTCGCGGTTCAGGTTGATCCTGGTGACGCGGCCGGCCTCCAGCCCCTGGTAGATCACCTTGGTGTCGCCGGTGCGCGCGCCGGCGGCCGAGGCGAAGATCACCACCACGTCCACCCCGCGGTCGGACAGGGCGCGCAGGCCGAGATAGGTCACGATGAGCAGCGCCGCCAATGGCAGAGCCCAGACCAGGCC
>CAXUEN010000463.1:0-2146 GCA_964249945.1 uncultured Caulobacteraceae bacterium
GCGTAGGGCCTGGAAGCGCCGCGGCGTCTTCCTAGAGGTGATGGCGCGCATGGTGCCGCGGTTCGAATTTTCGGTTGGGCAGGACATGCTGGAAAGCCTCCACCGGCGGCTAGAGCACTTTCCGAGCTGGCGGACTCGGTAGGGGATTCACTCAGGGCCGCGAGTCTGATTCACCCTTCATGCTGGCGAGGAGGCCGGCGTGCATGAGCAAGCCTCTGTCGGTGGACCTTCGGGAGCGGGTGGTTGCAGCCGTTGATGGCGGCCTATCCCGCCGCGAGGCTGCGGGGCGGTTTGGGGTCAGTCTTTCCAGCGCGATCCGTTGGACGGCGCAGGCGCGCCGAACCGGCGACGTGCAGCCTCGGCGCTCCGGCGGCGACAAGCGCTTGAGACGGATCGGGGACCATGCTTCTCTGATCCTGGTGGCGGTGGAGGAGACGCCGGACATCACCTTGGCGGAGCTGCGGGACCTGCTGGCGAGCCGGGGCGTGGCGGTGGTCATCTCCACGCTGTGGCGCTTCTTCGCCCGCAGGAAGATCACGCTGAAGAAATGTCCGGGCATGCGGCGGAGCAGGACCGTCCCGACGTCCTTGGCCACAGGAAGGCCGGGTTCGAGGACCACCTCGACCTTGACCCCACGCGGTTGATCTCCATCGAAGAGACGGGCGCCTCGACCAAGATGGCGCGCCTCTACGGCCGGGTCCCACGAGGTCAGCGCCTGTGCGCCGCGATCCCGCATGGACACTCGGAGACAACCACCTTCGTCGGCAGCCTGCGGATCACCGGCATGACCGCGCCCATGGTGCTGGACGAGCCCATGACCGGGGTATGGTTCCTAAGCTACGTCGAGCACGTGCTCGCCCAGATCCTGGCTCCTGGCGACATCGTCGTCATTGGCAACCTGCCGGCCCACAAGGGCTTGGCGGTGTGAGAAGCCGTCGAGGCGCCGGCGCGCGGTTCATGTATCTTCCGCCCTACAGCCCCGACTTCAACCCCATCGAGAACGCCTTCGCCAAGCTCAAGGCGCTCCTGCGAAAGGCCGCCGCCCGCACCATCGACGAGCTCTGGGCCGTCATCGCCAGGAGCCTGAACGCCTTCCCTCCAGCCGAGTGCGCCAACTACTTCACCGCTGCCGGCTACGATGCATGGTGATCGGAATCTGCTCTAGACCTGTTCCGTCCGCCGGTATTTCGTCGAGCACCGTGGTTGGGAGGACGTACCTCGGCGAGCTTGTGGCGTACTGGCGGGACGGCTTAGATTTAGCGTGCCCAGGAAGCTAGGCTCAATCGGCTCTACCAGTTCACGGCGAACCTCGGCGAGACCACGCTCCACTTCGTTCACGAGCGAGGCCGCAGACCCGCGCCGCTACCGCTTCTCCTCGTTCATGGATGGGCGGACGGGTGCCAGCGCTTCGCTAAGCTTATCCCGCTCCTTATCGATCCGGTCGCCTGCGGCGGCGATGCGGCCGACGCCTTCGACGTCGTGGTTCCCAAGCCTCCCGGCCTCGGCTTCTTTCCCAGGGGCGCGGACGGCCCGCTGCTCGGCACCTTCGGGTACCGGCTCCACGGCTTGATGACCGACGTGTCGGGCTGCCGCTTGCGCACGAGCTCGGCCCCATCCGTGTCAACGCGGTGTCTCCGGGCGTGATCGACACGCCCTGGTGGAAGGGGCGGCCGGTGGAGCTGAAGCAGCGCGTATTCGCGCAGGTGACCGCAGCCGCGCCCGCGTGGCGCGTCGGCTGTGCGGAGGTGTAGCCGACGCGATCGTCTTCCTGGCCGGGAACGGCTACGACACCGGAGTGATCCTCGACGTCGATGGCGGTATACGGGGCGTCGCCCTTCAGTAGAGGACATCACCCCGCCATGGGCAGTAGCGTCAGCGACTATGAACGGCGTTGAACGGCGGAGTATGGCGACTCACGGCGGCTCTATGGTAGCGCGTACGGCGACACGTATTCGTTATGTTTATCCAGCGCGGGGCGCCAACATTTCCAATGACTTAGCAACGACGCGCCATTCTTCGGTCCTGCTTAAGAACGGTGTTTAGAACGGCAGAGTCGATCGCAGTGCTCTAGGGTCTGTTGAGATTTAGGATTCCCGTCCGCGGCTTGGCGTGATTGAAGCTGGCGATGGACCGCTTCGTTTTGACC
>CAXUEN010000464.1:0-2138 GCA_964249945.1 uncultured Caulobacteraceae bacterium
GCGGCCTTTCGCACGGGCTGGGCCAGCTGGTGGCGGCCCGGGTGCTGCAGGGCACGGGCGGGGCGATGATGACGCCGGTCGGACGGCTGATCGTGGTGGACGCGGCGCCCCGGGACCGGTTCGTCTCGGCCATGTCCTGGTTCACCATGCCCGCCCTGGTGGGCCCGCTGCTCGGGCCGCCTCTGGCGGGACTGGTGCTCGGCGTGGCGAGCTGGCCCTGGATCTTCTACATCAACATTCCCGTAGGCGTGCTGGGCATGATCGCAGTGGCGATCCTGGTGCCCGACAGCCGGCGGCCGAGCCCGGGCCGCTTCGACAGCTCTGGCTTCGCCATGGCGGCGCTGGCGATCGTGGGCCTGACGGCGGTGTCGGAGACCGTCGGCACCGGGCTGGCGCCCTGGCCGCTGGATGTCGTGGGGGCCACGGTAGGCGCCGCCGCGCTCGCGGCCTTCATCCGCCATGCGATGCGCAGCGAGCATCCGGTGCTCAACCTGCGCTTGCTCGGCGTGGGAAGCTTCCGCGCCAGCGTGACCGGAGGGACGCTGGTGCGGCTTGGGCTCGGGGCCACGCCGCTGCTGCTGCCGCTGCTGCTGCAGATCGGGCTGGGCTGGTCGCCGGTGAAGGCCGGGCTGATGACCATCTCCCAGGCGGGCGGGGCTCTGCTGCTGAAGCCCATCGCGCCTGCCCTGCTGCGCCGGGTCGGCTACCGCACGGTGCTGATCGTCTCCGCGCTCGGCACCGCCGTCTGCGTCTGTCTGCCTGGCTTCTTCCGGGCCGATACGCCCGACGTTCTGATCATGCTGCTGCTGGGCGTCTCGGGGTTCCTGCGAAGCGCCCAGTTCACCTCCTCCAACGCCCTCAGCTACGCCGACGTCGCCCGGCCCGACGTCAGCCAGGCCTCTACCCTGGCCACGGTGATCCAGCAGGTGAGCATGAGCCTCGGCGTCAGCATAGGCGGCCTGACCCTGCACCTGGCCCGGGGATCGGGCGTGCTGACCCCCGACCGCTTCACCATCCCGTTCCTGGTGATCGGCGCCCTGTCGCTGATGGCCGTGCCGATCTACCTGCGCCTGCCCAGGGACGCCGGGGCCAGCATTGGGGGCAAGGCGATGGCGGCTTAAAACTCGTCTGTTCTTCGGCCCCTCCTTCCCGCTCATCCCGGTGAATGCCGGGAGCCGGATCATAGAGCGCCATCTATCAAAGAGAACGCGCCTCACCGTTCGGCCCGCGAGTTCTACAATCCGGGTCCCGGCATTCGCCGGGACGAGCGGGTTGATGCAGGCCCACCATTACCCGGTTGTCTACACCCGCCGTATTTCCAGCACCGCCCTCAGTCCCGGGTGGTTGTCCTCCAGCCGCAGCACGCCCCCGTGCAGCTTGGCGCAGGCCGCGACGATGGCGAGCCCCAGGCCCGAGCCGCCGGAGCTGCGCGCTGGGTCCAGGCGCACGAAGCGCTCCTGCACCCGTCCGCGCTGGTCTTCGGGCACGCCGCCGCCCGTGTCGGCCACCACGATGTTGTATATTTACTATACCGCCTCCACCGAGACCCGCACCACCGCGCCTTCGCCCGCGTACTGCGAGGCGTTGTGCAACAGGTTGCCCACCGCCTGGCGGAGCAGGGGCTCGTGGCCGTGGGCGATCACGGGATAAGCGGGAGCGTGGACGACCAGCCTCTGCTCCGCATCCTCGATCACCGGCGTAAAGAAGTCGGCCAGTTCTTCAACCAGTGCAGCCACATCCACGCGTACCATCATCTCGCGCGACAAGCCGGTCTCGGCCCGAGCGATGTCGAGCATGGCCGACAGGGTGTTCAGGGTGCGCTCCACCTCGTCGTGGGCGACCTCCACCGCGTCCATCCGCTCGTCCTCGGTCGCGCCCTCGTGCATGGCGCGGGCCAGCGCCCCCATGACCCGGGTAAGCGGCGAGCGCAGGTCGTGGGCCAGGCTGTCGGTGACCGTGCGCATGCCGGTCAGCAGCTCCTCGATCCGCTCCAGCATGGCGTTGAGCGACACGCCTACCCGGCCGAAGGGATCCCGCCCATCCGCGACCGGCGAGCGCGCCGACAGGTCGCCGCCCGCGATCCTCTCGGCGGTGTTGGCGATGGCGTCGACCCGCTGCAGAATCAGGAAGTTCATCAC
>CAXUEN010000465.1:0-2119 GCA_964249945.1 uncultured Caulobacteraceae bacterium
GGCCGCCGCACGCGCTGTTCGCCGACGTGGCTCTGCGGGACATCGAACGTGACGCGTGGCTGGCGACGCAGGGTTATCGCGTGCTGCGCTTCACCAACGCGCAGGTGGTGGACGAGATGGACCGGGTGCTCTCCGAAATCGACGCGGCGGCGCTTCCACCCCCATCCCCGACCCTTCCCCCATCCGCCGACGGGAAGGGAGAGTGAGAGTCCTCCTCACCAACGACGACGGCATCGGGGCGGAGGGGCTCGACGCCCTCGTCCGCATCGCCAAACGCCTGTCCGACGACGTCTGGGTCTGCGCGCCGGAGACCGAGCAGTCCGGGGCCTCGCGCCGGATGACGCTGACCGAGCCGGTGCGGGTGCGCAAGCTCGAGCCCCAGGTCTATGCGGCCTCCGGCACGCCCACCGACTGCGTCATGCTGGCGGTGCAGGAGCTGCTGGCTGACCGCAAGCCCGACCTGGTGCTCTCGGGGATCAACCGGGGGCAGAACGTGGCTGAGGACGTCACCTTCTCCGGCACCGTGGCGGGCGCGCTGCAGGGCATGGCGCTGGGGGTGCCCTCGATCGCGCTCTCCCAGGTGCTGACCCGCTTCCACGACAGCGTGGTGGCCCGCTACGACACCGCCGAGGCCCACGCGCCCGGCGTGATCTCCCGTCTGCTGGAGATCGGCTGGCCGCGGGGCGTGGTGATGAACCTGAACTTCCCCCCCGTCGCGCCGGAGGAGGTGGAGGGCGTGGAGGTCACCGTGCAGGGCATGCGCGACGAGTCCTATCTTCACTTCGACAAGCGCACGGACCTGCGCGGGCGGGACTACTATTGGCTCGGCTACCGCGCCAAGCCGGTGACTCTGACGCCCGGCACCGACCTGCACGCGGTGCGCGACCGGCGCATCTCCGTGACGCCGCTCCACATCGACCTGACCCACCGCGAGAGCGTGCACGACCTGAAGGGCAAGCTCGGCGGCGACGTCCCCGCCTTCCACGCGCCCGTCCGCGACGAGAAGGCCTGAGCCGAGTGGCCGAGGGGCCTGAGGACGAGGCGGGCACGCGCCGGGCCAAGCTGGTGCTGGGCCTGCGCTCGGGCGGCGTGACTGAGCCCGCGGTGCTGAACGCCATCGAGGCCATCCAGCGCGACCTGTTCGTCCCCCAGCTGTTCAAGGAGCGGGCGTGGGAGGACAGCGCGCTCCCCATCGCCTGCGGCCAGACCATCTCCCAGCCCCTGATCGTGGGCCTGATGACCCAGGCCCTGCAGCTCAAGGGCCGCCATCGTGTGCTGGAGATCGGAACGGGGAGCGGCTACCAGACCGCGGTGCTGGCGCGGCTGGTGCGCTACGTCTACACGGTGGAGCGCTACCGCACCCTGCTCGGCGAGGCCGAGGCGCGGCTGAAGACGCTCCACGTCCAAAACGTCATCAGCCGCTTCGGCGACGGCCACGAGGGCTGGCCCGAGCAGGCCCCCTTCGACCGGGTGCTGGTGACCGCCGCGCCGGCGGAGGAGCCCCGGCGGCTGCTGGAGCAGCTGAAGCCGAGCGGCGTGCTGGTTGCGCCTGTCGGTCGCGGTCCGGTGCAGAGCCTGCTGCGCTATGTTGGGGACGGCAAGGGCGCCTTCGTGAAGGAGGAGCTCGGCGAGGTCCGCTTCGTGCCGCTGCTGAGCGGCGTGGCGCGGGAGTCGTAAGAGGGCCGAGAGTCGCAAGGGGCTTGGGGGGTCCTTATCGGCCCGGGCGTGCGGTAGTGTGCACGGCCTGAGTCGCTGGTGCTATGAGGTGATCATGTCCATTCCTCGCCGCGATGTCGGGCCGGTTCCGGCCCGGGCGCTCGCCTGCCAGGCGACTCCGCGTCCGGCGCATCCGATCCCGCGCCTGGCGATCGGCGTGGCGATGCTGGCGGGCACGGCGGCGTGCACCGCCTCGCCGCAGTATCCGATCTACGCCGGCGAGCGGCCGGGCGACGGCAGCATCATGGCCCAGCAGCCGGCCTATCCGATCAGCGCCCGCGACGCCCAGCAGAACGCCGCCGACCGCGCCTCCCAGAACGGCTATCCCGCCTATGGCGCCCCGCCGGTGGCCGGGCCCCAGGCGCCCGCCTACGTCCCGCCGCCGCCGAGCGCCGTGGAGGCG
>CAXUEN010000466.1:0-2113 GCA_964249945.1 uncultured Caulobacteraceae bacterium
GAGCATCTCAAGCTCAGCGCTCTTGATCCTCCCCCAGGAGGGGAGGATCAAGAGCGCTGAGCTTGAGATGCTCCCCCATTGGGGGAGCTGTCGGCGAAGCCGACTGAGGGGCCTGCGCGACTAGGCGGCGGCGAGCTCGGCGGAGACGCTGGCGAAGGACCAGTCGAGCCAGGGGGTCAGCGCCTCCAGATCGGTGTGGTCGACCGTGGCGCCGCACCAGATGCGCAGGCCCGGCGGCGCGTCGCGGTAGGAGCCGACATCGAAGGCCACGCCCTCCTTCTCAAGTACGCTCGCCAGCTTCTTGGCGAAGTCCGCCTGGGCTTTCTCAGGCAGCGCCGCGATCTTGGGATCGACCACCTTCAGGCAGACCGAGGTGTTGGACCGCACCGCCGGATCGGCCGCCAGGAACGCCGCCCAACCCGTCCTCTCCACCCACCGGGCGAGCACATCCAGGTTGCGGTCGGCGCGGCGCTGCATCTCCTCCAGGCCGCCGATGGACCGCGCCCATTTCAGCGCGTCGATGCAGTCCTCCACGCAGAGCATGGACGGGGTGTTGATGGTGGCGCCCTCGAAGATCTCGGCGTTCAGCTTGCCGCCCTTGGTCATGCGGAACAGCTTGGGCAGGGCGCGGTCGGGTGTGAAGCCCTCCAGCCGCTCCACCGCGCGGGGGCCGAGGATCAGCACCCCGTGCGCCGCCTCCCCGCCCAGCGCCTTCTGCCAGGAGAAGGTCACCACATCGAGCCTGGACCAGTCCAGCACCTGGGCGAAGCAGGCGGAAGTGGCGTCGCAGATCGTAATCCCCCCCCGGTCGGCGGCGATGAAGCCGGCGTCCGGCACCCGAACGCCTGAGGTCGTGCCGTTCCAGGTGAAGACCAAGTCGGCGTCTGGTCGCACCTGGCCGAGGTTTGGCAGCTCCCCATAGGGCGCGTCCAGCACCTCGGCCTCCAGCTTCAGCTGCTTGACCGCATCGGTCGCCCAGTCCTTGCCGAAGCTCTCGAAGGCCAGCAGCTGCACCGGGCGGCAGCCCAGCATCGACCACATGGCCATCTCCACCGCGCCGGTGTCGGAGCCCGGGACGATGCCGATCAGGTGGGTGTCGGGAACCTCCAGCACGGCGCGGGTCAGCGCGATGGCCTCCTGCAGCCGCGCCTTGCCGAGCTTGGAACGATGAGATCGCCCAAGGACCGCGGACCTGAGGTTGTCGGGGGTCCAGCCGGGGCGTTTGGCGCAGGGGCCGGAAGAGAATTCGGGACGCGCAGGGCGCAGGGCCGGCTTGGCCGGAGCGGTGGTCATGGCGATGTCTCCCATCCTTACAGATGGACTGCACCCCGTTGGGAGGGTGTGGCCCGCCGGCTAGAAACTCCGCTTCGACGGGCGATGCAAGCGAAAGCGCGATGAACCGCTCGCCCGAGAGGCGTTCACAGGCGGTTCAGCGCGCAAGGCCCGTTATGTGGCTTCCGACGGCGGCCCTGGATCGCACAGCGAGCTTGGCCGTTTCGTCGGAGGGTGAAGGTGGGGCCACGGGGCGTCGCCGGATCTTTGGAGCTATCCCATGAAGATGCTGATCTCGGCGCTCGTCGCCACCGTGGCCTTGACCGCGGCGGCCTCAGGCGCTCAGGCCTATCCCTACTATCACCATCACCACCACTTCTTCTTCCACCACCCCTACTTCCACCACCACCATGACTTCCATCGTCACTACTGATCGGTAGGCGTACGCCGGCCGGCGTGAAGACGGCGGCCGGACCGCCCCGATCCCTGAAAGGAGATGCAGAGATGAAGACCTTGATCCTGGCCGCCGTGGCCGCCGCTACGCTGGTCTCCGCCGCACCGGCGGCCATGGCGCAGCCCTATGGCTACTACCACCACTGGCATCGTCACTTCTATGGCCCCGGCTATGGGTATGGCTTCCGGCGGCCTTTCTACGGCCGTCGCCGGTTCTGCTACTATCACCCCTACCGCTGCTGAACCCGACGTCGAAGGGCCGGAGTTCGCTCCGGCCCTTTCCACGTTTCGCGGGGTGATGTCAGGGGGCCCGTGTCGGCGGGCCTATGTCCCGGGCTGCAGCCTGAGCCGGCTCTCCATGACGGTGACGGCGGCCGTGCCGAGCCCG
>CAXUEN010000467.1:0-2107 GCA_964249945.1 uncultured Caulobacteraceae bacterium
GGGTGGGTGCCCGCGCCTACGACGTAGAGGTTGCGGATCATGTCGTCGCGATTGTGGGCGCGGAACCAGGCGCTCTGGGTCAGGATCGGCTCCAGCGAGAAGGCGGAACCCAGGTGCGCGTTCAGCTCGTCGCGGAAGTCGAAGGGGCTGAACACGCGGCGGGTGACCAGATTCTCGCGCAGGCCCGGCAGCAGGCGCTGCTCGAGGGCGTCCAGGATGCGGTCGGCGTAGGGACCGGATTCGGTGGACCAGTCGATGTCCTGCTTCAGGTTGGGCACCGGCGCCAGCACGTAGAAGCCGGTGCAGCCCTCCGGCGCCAGGTCCGGGTCGGTGACGGTCGGCGCATGCAGGTAGAGCGAGAAGTCGGCGCGCAGCGGCTCCGCCCCGCAGATGGCGGAGACCAGCTCCCGGTAGCTCTCGCCGAACAGGATGGTGTGGTGGCGCAGGCCCTCGTAGGTCTTGCTCACTCCGAAGTAGATCACGAACAGGCTCATGCTGTGGCGCTTGGCCTTCAGGCTCGTCCCCTCGGTGCGGCCACGGGCGTGGTGGCGGAGGAGCTTGCTGTAGGTGTGCACGATGTCGGCGTTGGAGGCGACGAGGTCAGCCTCCAGCACCTGCCCGTCCGCCAGCCGCACGCCCGTGGCGCGCATCCCCCGGGTGGTGATCTCGTCCACGGGGCTGGAGAGGCGAACCTCGCCGCCGAGGTCGGTGAACAGGCGACCCAGTCCCTGCACCAGGGCGCCGGTGCCGCCCTTGGGGAACCACACGCCCCATTTCCGCTCCAGCGCGTGGATCAGGGCGTAGATGGAGGAGACGGCGAAGGGGCTGCCGCCCACCAGCAGGGTGTGGAAGCTGAAGGCCTGGCGCAGGTGCTCGTCTTCGATGAAGCCGGCCACGGTGTCGTAGACGCTACGCCAGGCCTTCATCTGGGCGAGCTTGGGCGTGGCCATCAGCATGGACTTGAAGTCCAGGAACGGCACGTGGCCGAGCTTGAGATAGCCTTCCTCGAACGCCGCCCTGGAATAGGCGAAGAAGCGCTGGTAGCCCGCTACGTCGGCCGGGTTGAAGGCGGTGATCTGGGCGTCGAGCGAGGCTTGGTCG
Organism: uncultured Caulobacteraceae bacterium; assembly: GCA_964249945.1. Lineage (GTDB taxonomy): Bacteria > Pseudomonadota > Alphaproteobacteria > Caulobacterales > Caulobacteraceae > CAHJWH01. The sequence continues at coordinate 1,102 of CAXUEN010000467.1, forward strand.
TTGACGTAGTCGAACTGGCGGCCATCCTCCCATATCAGCCGGTAGAAGGGTTCAACGGGGAGCAGAGTGACGTAGTCCGACAGCTGGCGGCCGGAGAGGGCGAACAGCTCCTCCAGTGCGGAAGGGTCGGTGATCACCGTGGGGCCGGCGTCGAAGGTGAAGCCGTCCTGTTTGTAGACGTAGGCCCGGCCGCCGAGCTTGTCGCGCGCCTCTAGCAGGGTTGTGGCGATGCCGGCGGACTGCAGCCGCACCGCCAGCGCCAAGCCGCCGAACCCGCCGCCGATGACCACCGCCTTGCGCGGTCGGGCGCGGCCAGGGTCCGCCACGCCGGAAGCGCCGGCGGCGATGAGGGTGATGTCGCCTGCGTCGTCCATGATCGAAGCCCTCACAACGCCGCGCGCCGGCTGAGCGCGCCCTCGCCTAACCGGCGGCGCCCCTGTCGGGATGCGCCTCCCGATCCGAAAGGCTGCCGGAGGACGGTAGACCCGTGTCCACCCGGTCGCCAGGGGATCGCTGCAGGCGGCGACCTGTGGGCTGGACAAGGGGGGCGGGGCATGGCGTCCTGATCCCCCGCGCGGCCTGGGTCCAACCGGGTGCAGGGGGTCGGCTTGGCGCGACGCGACATCACCGGCGCGGTGGATTTCCACCATCTGGAGACCTACGCCGCCCATGACACCGCCCTCATCGAGGAGGTGCTGGGCCTGTTCCGTCAGCAGGCCGAGCTGTGGACGCCCATGCTCAACCCGACGGCCGGCGCCGAGGGCTGGCGCGACGCCGCCCACGCCCTGAAGGGCTCGGGCCTGGGTGTCGGCGCCTTCGCCTTCGCCGAGGCCTGCGGCGCGGCGGAGGCCGGGGCGGACGGCGACGTCAATACGCGCACGCTGCAGCTGGAGCGCATCCGCACCGCCCTCGACGCCGCCCTGCACGACATCGCCGCCTACCGCCACGAACAGGCGCTGCAGGGTTTGAAGACGCCGCGGGCCTGATACTAGGCTCCGCCATGGAC
>CAXUEN010000468.1:0-2061 GCA_964249945.1 uncultured Caulobacteraceae bacterium
CGGCGTGTAGATCTCGGAGCAGTACAGGTCCATAATAAAGCCCAGGGCCTGGCCGAGCTTGCCGGGGCCGGAACAGAGCTGGCGGACCGGCTCGACGCCCCGGCGGCCGCGCATCCGCTCCAGACCGTCCAGCGGCTCCAGGGCGCGGATGAGCACGGCGCTGCCGGGCTCGGTCCCGCAGACCAGGTTCAGGCACCAGTGGATGCCGTAGGAGCGGTAGATGTAGGCATGCCCCGGCGGCCCGAACATCGCCGCGTTGCGGGCGGTGGCGCCCCGATGGCTGTGCGAGGCGGGGTCCTCGTGGTGGTAGGCCTCGGTCTCCACGATCGCGCCGCCTACCCCATCGACCCACAGCCGCACGCCGATCAGGTCGCGGGCGACGCTCAGCACGTCCCGGGCGAAGAAGCCGGGCGGGAGCGGCGGCGTCGGTGCGCTCAGACCAGCCAGCTCCTCGGCGCGCCATACGGACGGTCGCCCATGGCCGCGATCAGGCCCAGGGTGCAGCGGACGCCGTACCAGATGGCGGCCACCACGAAGATCAGCTTGGCCAGCAGGATCATCGGGATGCCGATGAGGATGAGCGAGAGCGGCAGGCCCACGACGAACAGGGCGCTCCCTATGGCGAGCCAGATCAGCCCTTTCCAGAAGGTATGGGCCAGGAAGACGTAGTGGCTCAGCGCCAGCTCACTGGCCTCGCGCCGCAGGAGGTAGGCCATGACCAGGCCGATCAGGGTGGTCGCGCCGCCGGTGAGGAAGCCGAGCAGGAACAGCGCGTAGGTGACCACGACCATGGTCTTGTCCGAGGACTGGACGGCCATCAAGCCTGCGGGCTGGCGGTAGAGGGGATCGGTCATCGTTCCACACCTTGTGCTGATGGAAAGATGGGCCGGTCCCGCGCGGCCCGCCATAGCGGCCAAGGTTAAGTTTGCGACATCTTTGCGGCGGCGCCCCAGAAGCCGACCCTGGCCTTGACCTCGGCCAGCACGGGCTCGGCCACCGCCGCCGCCCGCTCGGCGCCGTGGCTAAGCACCCGGTCGATCTCGGCCGGGTCGGAGAGGTAGCGGCGCATGGCCTCGCCCACCGGCGTCATGGCCGCGACCACCACCTCCGCCAGGGCCGGCTTGAAGGCGCCGAAACCCTGGCCGGCGAAGCGGGCCAGCACGTCCGCCTTGGTTTCACCGGCTAGGGCTGCGTAGATGCCCACGAGGTTGTTCGCCTCCCGCCGCTCCGTCAGCGCCTCAAGCGTGTCGGGCAGGGGCTCAGGGTCGGTCTTGGCCCGCTTGATCTTCTTGGTGATCTCGTCGGCGGTGTCGGTCAGCGCAATGCGGCTCTGGTCCGAGGGATCGGACTTGCTCATCTTGGACGCGCCGTCGCGGAGCGACATGACGCGCGCCCCCGGTCCCTGGATCAGGGGCTCCGGCAGGGGGAAGAAGCCCGGCGCGTCGAAGTCGGTGTTGAACTTCTGGGCGATGTCGCGGGTCAGCTCCAGGTGCTGCTTCTGGTCCTCGCCCACGGGCACGTGGGTGGCCTTGTAGATCAGGATGTCGGCGGCCTGGAGCACCGGATAGGCGTAGAGCCCGAGCGAGGCGCCCTCCTTGTCCTTGCCCGCCTTGTCCTTGAATTGGGTCATGCGGTCGAGCCAGCCCACCCGGGCCACGCAGTTGAAGATCCAGGCCAGCTCCGCATGCCCCCGCACCGCCGACTGCGGGAAGATGGTGGAGCGGGCCGGGTCGAGACCGGCGGCCAGGTAGGCGGCGGCGATCTCGCGGGTCTGCTCGGCGAGACGTGCTGGGTCCTGCCACTGGGTGATGGCGTGCAGGTCGGCCACGAACAGGAAGCAGTCGTGGGTTGCCTGGAGGTCCACGAACTTCCTCAGCGCGCCAAGATAATTGCCGAGGTGCAGCGCGCCGGAGGGTTGGACGCCAGAGAGCACGCGGGGGGTGTGGGTCTGGGTCATAGTCTTCCTCCCTCCCCCTTGAGGGGAGGATCGGGGTGGGGCCCCGCCGGCGATGCGGCTGGCCGGCTCAAGAACGTAGGCGCTAGTCCGACACGCAAGACGGC
>CAXUEN010000469.1:0-2061 GCA_964249945.1 uncultured Caulobacteraceae bacterium
GTTCCACACGCTCTCCCCGGTGATCCTCTCGGCCGACGCCTTGATGTGGGTGCCGCCGCACCCGACCACGAGCGGACTGGAGGCGGGGAAGTCCACGTGCGCGTTGCCGTCGCTCACGCCGTCCGTGGCCAGCCCGTCCCCGGAGGCGGCGAAGACGCTGAGGCCCAGGTCTGCGGCGTCCTGGAAGGCCGAGGTCATGGCGGTGACGGCCTGCTGGGTCCACCCGCTCTCCGCCGACCCCCAGCTGATGGACAGCACGCTCGGCGTGTTGGCCTGGTCGTGCACGGCCTGGCTGATCGCATCGACGAAGCCCTGGTCGGTGTTGGCGGCGAAGTAGACCGCGATCGCCGCGCCCGGCGCGCCCGCGCCAGACACCTGAATGTCCAGCGCCACCTCGCCGTCGGCGTCGGTGTCCTTGCCCGGCGCGTTCGAACCGCCCGACACCGGGACCGCGGTGACCTTCGGCGGCGTCAGGCCCATGGCTCCGAACGCCGCCGACGTGTCGGCATCGCTGAAGCCGCCGCCGAGCTCGATAAGGCCGATGCACTCGCCCGCCCCGGAGCCGGCCGGAGCGGGAAAGTCGTATAGGGCGGTGACGTGGTTGGGCGGAAAGCCCGCCGTGGCGCTCGGCTCGGCGAGCCACCTGAGCTTCGGCGTGGCGACCGGCCGTTCGTCCAGCCCGAGCACCGCCTCGACCGCCTCCGCCACCGCGCGAGGGGCGGTCAGCGGGCCAGAGCGGGCCCTGAAGGTGCGCCCCTCGTGCTCATACTGGCGCAGCTGGGTTCCGAACGCGGCCTGCAGGGCTTTGAGCGTGCCCTCGACCCTCACCAGCCGACGGCCGGGATCGGTCCCGACGACCTTCAGCCCCTCCCCCTCGGCGAAGGCCTGAAGGCGCGCGAGCGGGTCCTTGAGGCTGTCCTCGCGCTCGGCCCGCATCTCCGCGCGGGAGCGGAAGCTCTCGTCACTGCGCCGACGATGCGCCGCCCTCAGATAGATGCTGACCTGAGCCACGGCGTCGGCGTCCACCTCGCCGGCGTCCGAACCGGGCGGTGTCGAGCGCTCGCTTCCGGGGATCGTGGATCTCTGGTCGGCCATGTCGTTCTCCGTCGCCCATCAACGCCCGCAATCGTGTGTGGGACGAATCAAGTCCCATTGAAGGCGGCGGTCAGCAGAGCGCCTGCCGGTACGAACCCCTGACCCTGGCGCCGACCTCGCTCCGCAGGAGACCTTTGGCCTAACCTTTCTTCGGCTGCCAAAGCTCGATCTTAGTGCCATCGGGATCCTGGATCCAGGCGAAGCGACCGAAGGGGTCATGATCGTCGCGCTTCAGGATGGGAATGCCGTGCGCCGTCACGCGCGCGAGGATCGCGTCCATGTCATCCACCGCGAAGTTGATCATGAACTCCCGCGTCGAGGGGCTCATGTAGTCGCTGGAGTCCGGGAAGGCCGTCCAGGACACCTTGGGGGGATGGCCTGGCGCATCAAAGGGGAGCGCCGCTCCACCCCAGGGCTTGACCTCGAGGCCGAGCACGTCGCGATACCACTGGGCAAGAGCCTTGGGATCCTTGCTCTTGACGAAGACGCCGCCCATGCCGGTGATGTGACCTGGCTGCTCAGCCATGACGGACCCCTGGCCGGTTAGCGCGAACGCAAACGTCAAGAGGGTAAGGGGCTTGAGCGACATCTGCAATCACCACGACACGCGAGGCGCTCGCACGGCTCGAGCCCTGGTTCGCGGCGCGGCCCCGCGTCGGGTCATAGCCGCGTTAGCTGAGCTGACATGGTCTTGTCTAGCGGCCAAGCTCGGCTCAGCGCTTTGTCGGAGCGCGCCAGCCGCCGCTTCTTCCGCTCACGACGACAGCAGCCGCAGCAGCGTGCGGCGATAGGCGGCGCGGATCGGTTCGGCGCGCTTCTCGCCATGGCGCCACACGCAGTCCACCGCATCGCGTCCGGCGGCGAAGATCCAGCTGTCGAGCAGGGCGTCGCCCCGGCGACCGATGAGGCTGGACTGGTGTGCATCACGGCTGACCAGGTCGGCCGGCGCTCCGGGGGCGATCCTCG
>CAXUEN010000470.1:0-318 GCA_964249945.1 uncultured Caulobacteraceae bacterium
GAACATCGGGGCGGTCGCCCGAGCCATGGCCAATTTCGGGCTGCATGAGCTGCGCCTGGTCAGCCCCCGGGACGGCTGGCCGCAGGACCGGGCCTGGGCCTCGGCGTCGGGCGCCGACTGGCCGCTGCAGGGGGCGCGGGTGTTCGCGACCGTCGGCGAGGCGGTGGCCGACCTGCAGCTGGTCTATGCCGCCACGGCCCGACCGCGGGAGACGCAGCTGCCCGTGCTCACGCCCCGCGAGGCAGCGGGCGTGCTGCGGACCGCGGTGGAGGCGGGTTTGCGCTCGGCCTGGCTGTTCGGGGCCGAGCGGGCGGGGCT
>CAXUEN010000470.1:328-2036 GCA_964249945.1 uncultured Caulobacteraceae bacterium
ATACTCGACACCGGCGACACGTCCAACTTCAACCAGGCGGTGGTGGTGAACGCCTATGAGTGGTGGACCTCCGATCCGGGCGCGGCGCCCCCCCGGCTGATCGGCGAGGCGAGGCTCGCGGACGGGGCGATGATGATGGGCGTCTACAAGCACCTGGAGGGCGAGCTGGAGCGCGCGGGCTTCTTCTTCCCGCCGGAGAAGACGCCCTCGATGCAGCGCAACCTGCGCGTGGCGCTGGGCCGCGCCCGCTTCACCGAGCAGGAGGCCCGCACCTTCCGCGGCGTGATCACGGCGCTGGTGAAGGGCAGGGGGCGTACGCTGACGAGGCCGGCCAGCGAGCGGCCGTCGTAGCGGCCGGCCTGCGGGATCGGGAATGAATGCGCCGGGCCGGGGCCGGGCGAGGGAACCGGGCGGACGGGGGCGACGGGCCGCAAGCGCGCCCGCCGCCTCGTTTCCGCAAGAGGCGCACGAATCAGCCGCGGAACAAGCTGAGCAGGTTGCCGGACGAAGAGTTGGCGATCGACAGCGCCTGGACGCCGAGCTGCTGCTTGGTCTGCAGGGCCTGCAGGGTGGCGCTCTCGGCCGCCACGTCGGCGTCCACCAGGTTGCCGATGCCGGCGGTCAGGCTGTCGGAGAGCTTGGACACGAAGGTCAGGTTCTCGGTGACCTGGTTGGCGTCCGTACCCAGCTTGGAGACCGCCAGGTTCACGTTGCTGATGGAGGTGTTGATCGTGCTGAGCAGGTTCGACGCCTGGGTCGCCGTGGTGAAGCTCGATCCAGCCGACAGGATCAGGTTCGCGCCGCCGAGCGCCAGGGACTGGGCCTGCAGTGTCAGCTTATGGCTGTTGTCGGGGCTGGCCAGGGCGTAGAGGCTGGCGCCGCCGGTCTCGATCATGTTGGCGCCGTCGAACTCGGCGTTGGTGACCGCATTCTTCACCTGGCTGATAAGCGACTGGAAGTCGGCGTTGAGCGCGGCGCGGTCGACGCTGGAGAGCGAGGTGTCCGACGCCTCCAGGGTCTTGGACTTCATCTGGTTCAGAAGGTCCGAGATGGTCTGGCCGGCCGAGACCGCCACGTCCAGCACCGAGGAGGCGCGGTTCAGCGAGTCGGTCACCGCGCCGACGCCCGCCACTTCGGAGCGCTGTTGCTGGGCGATGTTCCAGATCGCGCCGTCGTCCTTGGCGCCGGCGATCTTCAGGCCGGTGGAGACCTGGTTCTGGGCCATCTCCAACGATTGGTTGGTCATGTTCAACGACTGCAGCGCGACCATTGCGCCGGTGTTCGTGTTGATGCTGTTCAACGACATCGCGCTTCCTTCTCCAGCTCTAGGGAGCCTCCGGATCGTCGGGAGACGTCGGCGGCGAGATAACCTGGCAGGGCTGTTCGCAAGGCCGAGGCCAGTGGCCGCCAGCATTAACCCTTTGAATTTACTATGCTGGTTGCGGGACACCAAGCCTCCGACTAGGCAAGGTCAAACGCTAGGCGGCTGATTTTGCCGGGTAAAATCCAGGTGCGGGCCGTTTAGCGGGGGTCTTCCGGGCCGCCGCCGTGGTTTACGGCGGCCGCCCTGCGCACGCCCCTTCCGCCTCCAGGAAGCGTAGCAGGGCCCCGCGATCCACGCCCCTGGTCACGAAGGTGTCGCCGATGCCGTGCGCCAGCACCAGCACCAGACCCGTGGCGTCGGCCTTCTTGTCCTGCGCCATGTGGC
>CAXUEN010000471.1:0-329 GCA_964249945.1 uncultured Caulobacteraceae bacterium
CCCCCAAGACGAGCAGACCGGCGAGCAGCCCCTTCCTCAACTTGGCCGTCCCTCTCCGCGCCGCATCGCCAGTCTCATCCGAACATGCGGCGCTCAGATTGCCAACGTGATAGATTCACCCCGTCAGCGCGCGGGCGTCTTGAATTCCGTCTCTATGGCGATGCTGACCTCGTCCCCCACCATGGGCGAATACTTCGCCGCCCCGAAGTCCGAGCGGCGCACCGTGGCGTCGGCGGAGAAGCCCATCCGCACCGCCTTCTCCGGTGGGGAGGCGGCGAAGCCGTTGAACACCGCGTCCAGCGTCACCGGATGGGTCTGGCCGTGCAGGG
>CAXUEN010000471.1:355-2003 GCA_964249945.1 uncultured Caulobacteraceae bacterium
TGAGGTCGCCCACGATCTGGCCCCGCCCCTCGCGTCCGGGCTTCACCGCCGTGGAGACAAAGCGGATGGTGGGGTACTTCGAGGCCTCGAGCATCTCTTCTGCGATCTGGCGATTGAGGGCCGGATCGCCCGTGTCGACCGAATTCGCGTCGATCTCCGCCTGCAGTCTGGCGGTCTCCGGATGGGCGGGATCGAAGCTGAAGCCGCCGCGCACGCCGCCCATGCGGAAGGTGTAGGCCGACAGCCCCAGGTGCGACACCTTCAGGACCACGCTCGTATGCGCCGGGTCCAGCGTGTAGTCCCCCGCGGGCGCAGCGGCGTAGTCGGTAGACAGGGCTTGGGCCGCCGCTGGCTGGAGCGTCGCCGGCGCGGCGGCGAGCAGGAGCGCCAGGGCGCAGGCGCGGAGGGTGGAGCTCATGACGGCCTCGGCGGGGACGCGCGGAGAGGCTCCGCCGCGCGTCCGGCGCCGGGAGCACAGGTCCACCAACCGCGGCGCTTTGATGGCGGCGTCAGACCTGGGCCAGCATGTAGTCGGCCGACGACACCTCGAAGGCGCCGCCTTGCTCCACGTTCAGCGTCTCCACCACGCCGTCCTTGACCACCATGGAGTAGCGCTGGGAGCGCGACCCCATGCCGAACCTGGAGCCGTCCAGCTCCAGCCCCAGCGCCTTGGCGAAGGCGCCGTTGCCGTCGGCCAGCATGATCACGCTGTCGCCGGCCGCCTGCGACTTGCCCCAGGCGTCCATGACGAAGACGTCGTTGACCGAGGTGCAGGCGATGGCGTCCACGCCCTTGGCCTTCAGCTCCGGGCCCTTGTCCAGGAAGCCCGGCAGGTGCTTGGCAGAGCAGGTGGGGGTGAAGGCGCCCGGCACCGCGAACAGGGCCACGGTCCTGCCCGCGAACACGTCGGCGGTGGTCCGGGGCTCGGGCCCGGAGGCGCCCATGGTCATGAAGCTGGCCTCGGGCAGCTTGTCGCCAGCCTTGATCGTCATCGCGCGCTCTCCTGAAATGTGCAGCGGGGGAATAGGGCGCGCGCGCGGGTCCGGCAAGCGGGGCGCCGCCTTGCATCGCGCGCCCGCTCGCCCATGATAGGAGAATGAGCGGACCTGATCCCGACGGCGACTTCCTGGCCGGGCGCATGCTGATCGCCATGCCTGGCATCGGCGACCCGCGCTTCGAGCGCGCGGTGATCCTGATGTGCGCTCACTCCGCCGACAACGCCATGGGCGTGACCGTCAACCACCCCCTTGACGGGCTGTCGCTGGGCGAGCTGCTGGAGCGGCTCGGGGTGGAGCGGAAGGCCATCCGCTTGCAGCAGGCGGTGCTGGCTGGAGGGCCGGTGGACCGGGAGCGCGGCTTCGTCATCCACACCGCCGACTATTCGACCAGCGACAGCACTGTGCCGGTGAGCGGGGACCTTTCGCTCACTCCCACCCGCGAGGTGCTGGAGGCCATGGCCGACGCCGACCGTCGTCCCCGCCAGTCGATCCTGGCGCTCGGCTGCGCCACCTGGGGCGCCGGCCAGCTCGAGCAGGAGATCCGCGAGAACGTCTGGCTGGCGTGCGAGGCGGACGAGAGCCTGGTGTTCGACGAGGACCACGAAACCAAGTGGGCCCGCGCGCTCGCCAAGATCGGCGTGCGCGCCGAC